>JABSPR010000283.1 GCA_013214975.1 Flavobacteriales bacterium | reverse complement strand
CTTTTTACAGGCCTCCCAAATTGCTGAAAAATATCCCTAATGGGATAACTACTCAACTACTTCCAATTGTCTAGCGGACTAAAGGCTTTGGACAGCGGAACTTCACTTACATGAAGATAGATCAATGTTGTTTTTATGCTTTGATGTCCCAGTAGATATTGCAAAGTTTTTATATTTAATCCATCTTCTAATGCATGAGATGCAAAGCAATGGCGTAGTATGTGCATGTTCACTTTTTTAGCCAAACCTGATCTTTTTACCGCATTATCTAGTGCATGTTTAATCCCTCCTAAGCTCATTGGCTCTCCTTTTACTCGCCCATTAAATAGATAGGTTTTAGGCTTACTCATTTTAAAATAGATTCTTAGTTCTTCTAAAATGGTTTGTGATAAAACGGTATATCTATCTTTTCCGCCTTTACCGTTGTTGATACGAATGCGCATCTTCCCATCTAATGTTTCTATATCTTTTATCTTTAAGTTGGCTAACTCTGATCGTCTTAAACCTGAAGAATACACTAAACGAAACATTACTTTATGTTTGTAATTGATGCAACCATCAAAAACTTTTTGAAGTTCTTCGCGGCTTAAAATAACAGGTAAACTTGGCTTCTCTTTGGGATAAGGTATCTGCTGTGCCAGTTTAACATTGCCTACCACCTCTTGGTAATAATATCGTAATCCGGCCACATAAAGTTTGATCGTGCGCCATAGTAGACCATCATCTTGCTGTAAGTGATAAAGAAAATCGATGAGCTGGTCTATTTCTAAAAACCGTGCAGAACATTTGTGAAAAATACTAAGCTTTTCTATAGCTCTACAATAACTTCGTATACTCGATAATGATCGGTTGGCAACCGTCATACGCTTTCTTAATAAATCTAATTCCTGCCTAACCTCAATAGAGGGTTTTGTTGGTGTTTCTTGTCTCATAATTTTATCGGTTTAATTATGAGATACTTTTACGTAAATTTGAGAAAAGCTACACCGAAGGTGTTTAGTGCAACAATAGCTAAGCTACATAACCTTACCTACCAAACCGATTTTACGTAGCTTAGCTGAAACGTTGTACACTATTAAATGAAATTATACTTACCAATATTGATCCTGGTTAGCCTGTTTAGTTGGAACAGTTATTCGCAAACACACCCCTTTCAATCTTTGTCATTCATTGACATTGCCAAAAAAAACAGACTAAAAACAATCTCTATATATCATATTGGAAATGTTGATCCTATTACAAAAGATACTGTGGACGCCCCCTACAATAATCCAAATGTGATTAAACGTTATTTTGAAATTGATTCTGCTACAGGAGTAGCTTGCACAGTATTTTCCGGAGGTGTTATAGACACCATTGTCAATACTGAGTGGTTGATCAATCTGGACTCAGCCCAGTTCTACGGGCATAATGATTGGATAGATTCTATGTCAAAATATAACGATAGATTCCATTTGAATCATACCTGGGAGTACGATTCAAATAAACGGATACGCAAAGTTTGCCAATACAATAAAACGACTAATAACCTTATATACTATTGGTTTTATACATATGCGAAATCGGGCTTACCCAGAAGGGTTGTCCATAATGTAGTTAATGAGTCAGAGTTAAGAGTTTACGAATTCTTCTATGAATACTATTAAACTGTGTACAACATATAAGCACAATGAATTCAAGAAGGGTTGAATTCATTGATGCTTATATGTTATCGAGATGTTGAAGAGCTGCTTTCAATTCGTGGTGTTAAGGTTGATCATTCTACAATTCAACGTTGGGTTTTCAAATTTTCACCACTCATAGAAAAGGAGTTTAGAAAACGAAAG
>JABSPR010000282.1 GCA_013214975.1 Flavobacteriales bacterium | reverse complement strand
AGTAGGTATGCACGCTGTTGATTGTGGTCGATTAGAAAAAGGATACAAGCACTGGGGTTCTGATATTACTCCTGATGACACTCCTGTTGAAGCATCACTTGGTTTCGCAGTAAACTATAACTGTGGTGACTTTATTGGTAGAGATGCCTTAGTTGCCCAAAAAGAAAGAGGTCATAGAAGAAGATTAGTAAACTTTGTTGTTGAAGATCCTGAAGTAATGATTTATCATGATGAACCAGTTTATAGAAATGGTGAATTACATGGAGAAAACACACACGGTGCTTATTCCTACACGATGGGAGGATCAATGGGTATGTTTTATGTTCACGATGATGAAAAGAAAATCACAAAGGACTTTATTAATGACGCAAAGTACGAGATCAAAGTAGAAGGAAAATTATATCCTATTAAAGTATATATGTTCCCTCCTTACGATCCGAAAAGTGAAAACGTTAAGAAGTAACAGTAATTATTAAAAAAGTAAATTCACAATCCAAATAAATTTATAAGAATAAAGAATCATGAAAGTATACGTTTGTATAAAGCACGTGCCAAATACCGCAGCAAAAATTACGCTAGAAGGCAGCACAGCTTATGATGAATCAGTAAAATTTGTTGTAAATCCTTACGATGAGTTTGCTGTAGAAGAAGGTCTTAAATTGGCCGATGGTGACGATGTTGTTGTTGTTTGTGTAGGTAAAGAGTCTGCTGCTGGAACAATGAGAGCTTCATTAGCGATGGGTGCTACAAGAGGTATTCTTGTAACTGTTGGAGAACAATTCATCTCTAGTGGTGTTACTGCTCAAGCTATTGTTAAAGCTATCCAAGCGGATGGTGAGCCAGGTATTGTACTTTGCGGAAAACAATCTGTTGACAGTGAAGGAATGCAAACACATTACAGAATTGCTAAAGGTTTAGGCCTTCCAGTTGTTTCTGAAGTTGCTGCAATGACTATTACTGGAACGGAAGCTGTTATCGAAAGAGAATTAGAAGGTGGTACTAGAGAAGTAATCTCTGTATCTCTTCCATGTGTAATTGGTGCTACTAAAGGACTAAACGAGCCTAGATATCCCAAATTACCAGACATTCTTAAAGCTAAGAAAAAAGAGATCAAGCAAATTCCATTGAGCGATCTTGGTATTGATGCTGCTGGAAAAACAACTGTTACTAATTTAGAAAGTGCTCCAGAAAGAGGTGCTGCTAAAATGATTACAGGAGATGCACAGTCAATGGCTAACGAATTGGTTGATTTACTAATAAACGAGGCTAAAGTACTTTAGCATTCATAACTAAATTATTATGGGAAATATAGGTATACTTATCGATGTTCAAGACGGACAGGTAAAAGAAACCAATTACGGTGTAATCACTGCTGCTGGTACTGGTACTGGCGAAAAAATCGCATTAATTGTTAGCGATAATGCTATTGATTGTAAAGATGCAGTTCAAAAATACGGTGCAACTAAAATTGTACATGTAACTGCTGATACTGCAGTTGATTCTGATCCAGAAGCACAAGGAAAAGCAATTGCTGAGGCTGTTAAAAACTTTGGAATTGAAACACTAATTGGATTAAGCACTGCAAAAGGTAAAGATCAATTGGCTAGAGCTGCTGCTGAGTTAGATGCTCCTGCTATCTTAGATGTTATGGGATTAGACATCAACGCTAAGACAGTAACAAAATCACATTTTTCAGGTAAAACTTTTGCTAGCATAGGTTTATCTGGTGACGTAGTTGTAATTGGAATCAGAATGAACGCTATTGAAGCTGTTGAAGCTGGTACAGATGCTGCTACTGAATCTTTCCAAGCACCTGTTGGTGGAGCTGGAAGAGTTAAAATTACAGAGGTTAAGAAAGTTGAATCTAAAACTGTTGAATTAACAGAAGCTAAGATTGTAATTACTGGTGGACGTTCTTTAGAATCTGCTGATAACTTCTCTATTATTAGAGAATGTGCAGAGGTTGTTGGTGCTGCTGTTGGCGCATCAAGAGCTGCTGTTGATTCAGGATATGCTCCTCATGCAATGCAAGTTGGACAAACAGGTAAAACTGTAAGCCCTAACTTATACATTGGTTGTGGTATATCTGGTGCTCTTCAACATTTTGCAGGCATGAAAACTTCTAAAGTGATTGTTGGAATTAATACGGATAAAGACGCTCCTATTTTCAGTAACTGTGATTACGGTGTACTTGGAGATCTTTTCGAAGTTGTACCAGCACTTACGAAAGCATTCAAAGAGAAATTAGGATAGACTCCATTTTCTTATCGAATTAAAACGCCGCTCAAATGAGCGGCGTTTTTTTTTGCTCTATGTTTATATGTTAACAACTGTTAATATTATGACTTAAACATATTTGGATGAAGTACTAAGGTTACCTTAATTAGCTATACCAAATAACATTAAGTTAATGGCTAAAGCCCATAATAAATTCTTTTTTCATTTATTCCTTGTAGCTTCTCTTCTACTATCCACTATTAATGGGTTTGCTGGAGGATTTAGCTCTTCATCAGACATAGAAATCATTTGGCCTGGTGTTATTATGGAAGGGTTCGATTACGAAATTGGCATTCGTCTTCCCGCTCAAATTGGAACGACAATAGAAGATGGCAAACTAAAAGTAAATATCAACGGGAAAGATCAAATTGTTGAGATCGAAAGATTTCGGCCAAGCTCTACTTTAGGAATAAGAAAAGGAGACCTTTTTAAAGGATGGGGAGATGGTGAATTCTATGAAGGCACGTTTGAATTAAAATTCGAAGAAACAACAGAAGTTACAATTCAAGCTGCCGGTGCTTCGTTTGAAGAAACAATAAACCCAATTCCAATTTGGACATCTATACTTCCTCCATTAGTCGCCATTCTAATGGCCATGTTTTTAAAGGAAGTGATATCCTCCCTTTTTATGGGAATGTTTGTCGGAGTAGCTATCTCAGCTTATTACTCCAGTGGATTAATTGGTATTATAGCAGCACCACTTACTGTATTAGATACCTATATCATGTATGAAGTATTTGACTTATATAGGGCACAAATTCTCGCATTCTCTTTCCTTATTGGAGCTACTATTTGTTTAGTAGCTAGAAGCGCAGGTATGAGCGCAATGATTAATACGCTTTCCAAATACGCGAAGAATGCAAAATCCACCCAGCTTACTACTGCGATAATGGGCATTGCTGTTTACTTCGATGATTATACAAATTGTTTAATCACAGGAAACACAATGAGAAGAATTGGAGATAAGATGAGAATCTCTAGAGAAAAAATGGCCTATATTGTTGATTGTACTTCTTCACCGGTTGTTATGCTAACAATAATAACCACTTGGGTTGGCTTTTTAATTACATGTATTGAAGATGGCACCTCTGGTGTTGAAAGCATCACTGAATCGGGCTATTCAATTCTGGTAAATTCCCTTGCCTACATGTTCTACCCAATATTTGCACTAATCTTTTTATTCACGATTATCCTATCTGGAAGAGATTTTGGACCAATGTATGACGCGGAAGTAAAAGCTAGATTAGGAAGTTCTAACGAAGAATCAGATAATGATAATGAGGCCGATGAACAAGATGACATGGCCCCTATTCCTGGAGTTAAACCAAATCTAATAAATGCAATTATTCCAATTGGAACCATGGTATTAGGAATAATATTAGGTATGTTATATACAGGATGGGATTCTGCGTTATGGAATGATGACAGTCTATCCTTTACTGTTAAGCTTTCAACAATAATTGGTCAATCCGACTCTTACGTTGCTCTACTATGGGCAACACTTTCTAGTACTGGTATTGCAATCCTAATGTATGTTGGTCAAAAAATCATGACTCTTTCAGAAGCAATTGGCGCCGCCTTTACTGGTCAAAGATTATTTTATGACGCGTTAGTAATGCTAGTACTGGCATGGGCACTGAGCAGTCTGGTTAGCGACATGCACACCGCTGAATATATTAGTAGTCTTCTTCTTCAAATGAACTTAAGTTATAGCGTATTCCCGGCAATAGTATTTGTCTTATGCGCGATAATTGCCTTTTCCACCGGATCTTCTTGGGGAGTTATGGCCTTATTGCATCCACTTGCAACCCCAGCAATGTGGACGCTATGTATGGATGTAGGATTAGGACATGCAGAAAGTATGGATATGGTTTACAACGTTGTTGCATGCGTCTTTTGTGGAGCTGTATGCGGAGAAAACGCTTCACCATTAGCTGACACAATGATACTTAGTACCATGTCTTGTAAATGTAACCACATTGAACATGTTAGAACTATGGCGCCATACACCTTTACCGCTGGACTAATTGCTTGTTTACTTGGAGTTCTTCCCGCGGGATATGGAACACCATTCTTTATTACACTTCCACTAGGGGCCGCAGCTATATATGCTGTAATTCGGTTTGTCGGTAAGAAAGTGGAGGAAGTCCCCTATTCTCCAATAGAAAAAGGTTAATTTGAGTATTGAAAATCCTTCCAAAATAAATGAGTTCTAATTACGATATACTTTTCGAAAAAGTCCAGATTGGCCCTATTACAGCGCCAAACCGATTTTACCAAGTTCCTCATTGCAACGGATTAGGTCATAGAATGCCTAAAGCCCTGGCAGCAATGCGAGGCATTAAAGCTGAAGGCGGCTGGGGTGT
>JABSPR010000281.1 GCA_013214975.1 Flavobacteriales bacterium | reverse complement strand
TCAGCAACATCGATATTCCCGTTGTCGGCTAAGGCACCACCGGCCTTTAGACGCTGGGCTTCATCGAGTACAATTCCAAGTGCATTTTTTGCTCTTGAAACTTGATTTGGAAACTCAATTTCGAAACTTCTTCTCGCCTCTCTCGCCGATATTGCATTTTGTCTAAGAACAACAGCGTCTGCATCCAATTGATCTGCTCTAGCAAGCATTCGTTGTTTCCTATCCTCATCTCCTTCAGTAGAAGCTGTGCTTTTTAAACCTTCCGATTCAGCCTCCTTCGCTTCTGCATCCTTATCGAGTTGAGTAGCTTCTGTTTCTAATCCATCCGCTTGCTTCTTCAAAGCTAAAAGCTGCTCCATTATACTCTTATAATCCTTATAGCCCGGTGAAGTAAATACTTGACGTAAATCATCTTCATTAAGTGACCCCTGATATTGAGCAACTATTTCATCATCGATATCGCCATCTCCAGTAACATCAATTTGAGGAATACCTTCTACGTCTATAGTATTTGCAGATGCCAAGCTAGTTTCTTCAAGATTAGTGTCCTCAATTGGCTCGGTTACTTCTTCTTCAATAACACTAGTCTCATTATTCAAATCAATAGCAGGCTCTTTACTCGGAATTACCTCTGCTACAACATCAGTGTCTTCAATTGAATTGGCTACTATATTCTCATCTGTTTGATTTTCTTCTGTAATAACTTCTTCGCTAACAATATTTTCGGTCTTAGCTAACTCCACATTAGCCTCTACGGCTACCTCAGTAGCAATTTCAGACTCAACCGGAATTGGATTTGCCAATGTAATTAAATCGTCTCCTAAGTTTTCCTCTCTAACAGCTTCTTCGTATAACCCATCTACCGATGCAAGTTTATTATTTGCCGCTTTTAGCATAACATTACCCTCTTCTAAAGCCTTATCCTTTTTCTCTCCATCGGGCATTGCTTTAGCTTTGGTTACAACCGACATAGATATAGTATAATCTAATCGTGCTTGCTTAGCTACAGAAGCGGCCTTGGCGTACTTTACCTTAGCTACTTCCGATTGAAGTTTCTCACCAACCTTAACTGTCATGTGATTATCTTCAATACTATTAGCTCGAGTATATGAGATTGACGCTGTAGTAGCAATTGAATCTGCCATTTTGCTAATTCCATTTGCTTCCTCTATCATATCCATTCCTAAAATGTCTGGAGCCACTCGTGCATTTTCCTTTAACAGTTTAGCCTCCATTCTAAGAGTTCGAGCTAAACGATATGAGTTAGAAGCCTCTAAATATATTGTTCTTGCCTTCTCAGAATGGATTGTAGGAACAAGTCTTTCTATTTCATCGCGTTTATCTTGCTCATAAATCCTATCGTAACTATTCTCTACAATTTGTTGTTCTTTATTCATATTAACAACGATATCTTCTAACTGAGCAATAAATTCTCTCTTACGTTCTAGGTCATCTGTAAGAGCAATTTGTTCTTTTATTTTCTTAGCCTCTAGCTCTGCATTTATTCTAAACTCATGATAATTGTCAACTTTTAAATCTTCATCTACAACATCTATCTTCTCATCAACAGATATCGCAGGAAGTAATGTATTAGATACCATTCCTAATTCTAAACTTTTATTTGCTAGAGAACCTTCTGTCACTTCCGTTGATCCCTCCACAACTATTTCATCATTTCCAGATGGTTCATTTGTGCTATTATTAGCAACAGGTTCGGTTCCTTCCACTTCAACGCTTACATCCTCTGTAACACTGATAGGGGTTTCGTTTATAGCAAGACCACTCTCTTCTACCGGTTCATTGTCGGACTCAATATCAGTTCCTACTTCACTTTCTATCACCACCTCTGCAATCTCTTCTGTATCTACATCTGCAGCTACTTTTACAGGCTCTGTTTCCTCTTCAATTTGGGCCACATCCTCAGCAGGTACAATAATACCTAAAGCTTGTGCTGCCTCTCTTTCTCTATCGGTTAAGCTATCTGATCCAATTGCTTCGCTTCCTTCAATTGCATTCTGACTACCTGCAGTTTTACTTGCACCTTCAATAGCCAATTCCTCTATTCCTGTATTATCTGTTCCTTTAGATGCAATCGGTGCTTCCTCTATTACTTCAGCAACAGGTTCAGACATTTCATCTAGTCCTAGTAAATTATTAGCCATATTCCTCTTTTTAACTACAAGAGACTCTAACATGACAATCCTCTTTTTAATTCCAGCTCTATTTTCAGGTTTGGCTTCTCTTATTTTAGATTGTTCAGAATCCAACGAAACTTGGAGATTATCTGCCCACTTATT
>JABSPR010000280.1 GCA_013214975.1 Flavobacteriales bacterium | reverse complement strand
TAACAGAAAAGTAGAAAGCTATTATAATCTGTAAAACAATTTTTAACCCTCCTGTAGCGCTCTGTTACAGAATCAATTACCGATAATAAGGAGTGGTGATGAAGATATAGTTGAAAATGTGAAACAGATTTTATATGGTTATATATAAAATAACCATTTTGATTACAGCTACTGATAGGATATTCCAAAGTAAAATGGATAATGAACATGTGGGTAATTACTTCTTAATAATCCTGAAAACTTCAGAATGATTTGGGAAATCAATTTTGAGAAAATAAATACCAGAAACATTATTAATTAATATTCTATGTATACCGGTGGCACTGAAAGCATTTTGATATACTTCTGCACCGCTCGTATTAAATATTTTAACATTTGCCTCTTGTTGTTCCCCAAAATCGATTAATAGATGTCCTTGAGATGGGTTTGGATAAACTTTGGCGAACTGAATTTTGGTATCCAGGTCATTTATACTAACGTAAAATGGCTCGTAACAAGAGGAACTAGGTGAGTATATACTTGAATATGTTTGTGTATCATTCTCATGAAAGCATAATAGTTCATAAGAACTGTCATCAGTCAGATTACGATTAAATGTTCCTCCACTAAATATTCCAATTGTACTTCCAATACCTTCAATCCAATATTCGAAGAAGTTACCATTTTCTTGATGGTCTCCTAATAGGGATACTTTAATCCGCTTTCTATAAGTTGTATTTATCAAGATTGAATCCTTTCCCAATACTACAATATCCTTAGGATAAGAAATTGATCTAGAAGCGATTTCGAATGGAAATACTGTAATTGTGTCTATAATATTTACTTGAAAATCGTAAAGTAAAAGGGGATTTATTGAGTCATGTCTTATGCCCCATATTTTTTTATTTCCATCTTCACGAAGAGCAGCATAATAATATGAATTTTCTATATCAAACGTAGAGTCTTCTAAAGTCCTGAAGTACTTTTTGTATTCAACTCCTCCAATTATGGTATCTCCAGAAACGTAGAATTTGTCGGTATTAACAGACCAAACAGCATTCGAGTCTGGGAATGGAACATACTCTTGTGCTTTTCCTAGAAAAAAGAGAAGTGAAAGAAGTGTTGTAAGTATAAATTTTATTTTCATCATATATAATATCCCATGTGAGAGGGTGCACCCTAGCTTATCGGTAGAATTGATCTTTTTATTTTAAGCAAAAGCGATACCAGCTCTTAATACTTTTCTGTGAAATTGGTATTAAGTTAAGTCTCGCTTCAGTCTTTATTTCATTATGTATAATTCTCATATACAAGTGGTTAGGCCATCTTTCTTGCTTTTCTTTCTATTCTCGAGATAAATTTTCATTGATGTTTTCATATTCTATTTTGTTAATTAATGTTTCGGCGAAAAAATGAATTTTGGCGAAAAATTAGCGGAACAAAAAGACGACATCGACCGAAATAGGGTGGTACCACCTGAACATAAAGAACCCCACAGTTTATAGTAAACCGTAGGGTTCTGAAACAATTTGAATTTGTTTCTGTGAACAGAATAGGACAGCTTTCGAACCAATTACTTGATGGTTTGAAGCTTTTGTGGGATTTAAAAGGATCCTTAGTGTTTCCTCACCAAGTACAATGTGACATTAGAGTTTAAACTACTTCTCCAATATTATTTTCTGAGCGTAAACTCCATTTTCAGAGAATATCTTAATGAAATATATTCCATCTGGATTTCTAGACAGGTTTATTATACGCCCTTTGAGAAATTTATAAACACTGAGTAAAGTACCTATATTAGTATAAACTTCTATCCGACTGTATTTGACTCCTTCTGGGAGATGAAAAATCCCTTCACTTGGATTAGGGTAAATAAATTGTTTGATAGTCGCACCTTTATTTTCAATTCCAACTAGCGATTTGTGGTATTTAGCAATCATAATTCCTCTATAAGCGTACACGGAACTATTTCCAATTCCGACGTCTAATGAATCCTCCAAAATATATGATGTAGTAAATAAAGTTGAAGAGTCACCCAACGCCACAGATGAATTACCTCCTTGTGATCCTTTTCCATTATACGTATTGGCCCACAAGATATTCCCATCGGT
>JABSPR010000279.1 GCA_013214975.1 Flavobacteriales bacterium | reverse complement strand
TTAAAATTCAAGTAGAATTTAATCCAGCTCATGTTCAGTCTTATCGATTAATAGGATATGTAAACAGAAAGTTAGCTACAGAAGATTTCAATAACGACCAGAAAGATGCTGGCGAATTAGGAGTTGGTCATACCGTTACTGCTCTGTACGAAATCATACCTGTTGGCGTACAATCGTCTTTTGGAAATACGGTGGATGACTTGAAGTACCAACACAAAAAAATGGAGGAAATAGTTGTATCTGATTCCGATGAATTACTCACGGTTAAGTTCAGGTATAAAGCTCCAGATGGCGATACCAGTAAACTTATTGTTAAAACATTAGGATCTGATATTGAGAACCTCCACCCTTCTGATAACTTTCTATTTTCTGCGGCTGTAGCTGAGTTCGGTATGCTGCTAAGAAACTCAGAGTTCAAAGCAAATTCCAGTTACGAAGATGTGATCGCTTTAGCAGAGACTGCAAAAGGAAACGATAAAAATGGCTATCGTAAGGAGTTCATCAAAATGGTTGAATTGAGCATGCTTATGGCAGAGAGATAGAGGGTTCTGTTCTCGCCATAAATCTAAAAGCCCCCATATCTTACGACATGGGGGCTTTAATTTTTTAACTTTTAAATTACTACAACGCCTTATCCAAAATCACTCCAATTTCCATTGCGAAGTTTAACGGGTCTTGTGGCATTACATGCTCCAACTTGTACTTATAAACACCAGTTTCTGAGAATTTTTTATTTGGCACAATTACGTGTTCACTGTCCCAGATATCATATCCTGCCTCTCCTATGTACTCACCTTTATCATCTCTTATCTTCAATTCATATTCGTTCACTTCTTCTTTACCACTAGGTGAAGTTTCGGTTACTTTAATCTTAGCTACCTTAAACTGGTAGCCATGTGCAAATCGAAATGACAAACCGAAATTATAAGCTTGGCTATTGTCTTCCACAGGCACTTCAAATTCTCTAGTATCCGCTTTTTTCCATTCTACTTGAGGAGATAATTCTTGATGATCGGAATAAATTCTGTTTTCATTACACGCAAACAAACCTGCTGAAAGCAAGGCTATAACTAATGTCTTTTTCATTTTATATAATTTGGTTTAACTGCAAATCTAACGTTTTGAATAACGTGTAAAAACTATTGGCATTTTATGTTCCATCTCAACGGGCACCCCATTTTGTTTTCCTGGATTCCAATTAGGCATTTCCATAACCAAACGCATTGCTTCTTTGTCAAACTTACCTCCCAACCCCTTGAGAACTTTTATAGCCTGAGGTTCTCCATTAATGTCTACCCGAAAACCCATATAAACAATTCCTCCTTTTGCATTTGTCCCTTTAGGGAATTGCATATTTCCCTCTAAATAACTATTTAATGCATCTTCACCTCCTTTATATTCGGGGGTTTCATTCTGCATTTCTACGTCTGCTTCAGAATATTTTCTTTTATTTTTCCTTCTTTTATCCGTTTTCAACTCCTCTGCATAAGGGAGAATAATTTCAGATAACTTCGCCATGTTTTCCGGAGCGGATTCATTGGGAGTTCTTTTTTCCTCTTTCCCGAATTCCCCGTCTCTATCATTCCTTTCAAATCTCTCAACCTTCTCTTTTCTTTCTAACTTTTGAATTTTGGGTTTTTTATCAATTTCCGGCTTTTCATACACTTTAGGTGCTATTTCTTTATTAGCCGGATTCATAGCTAATTTATCTTCTACAACTACCTCCTCTCCAGCTTCATTCGGTTTAACGGCATTACCTTTTATCACTGATCTTTCCGGCGTAACAATATTAACTTCAGACGACTCCGCATTTTTAAGTTTTACTGATTCTATTTTTTCTTCTATTTGTTCCGGTACAACTTTTTCCTCCTCAATCGACTCGGTTTCCTTCGCTTCTCCTAAAAATAAATAGGCCCCTAGTAAAATACCTGCAGTAAATAATCCTATTTTCCAATAATTTGATATTGAAGAATTACTCGCCGCACTAGCAGTTAAAACTTCCGCACGTAAAGCTGATCTCCGAGTAGACTGCAAAATCAATTCTTGAATATCTACTTGCTCTTTCAAGTCAGCATTCGACTCCATGTCTTTCTTAAACTGAGTTGCCTCAACTTCGGATAAGTCATCCAGTAAGTAGGCCTCAACTCTTTCTATCTCTTTTAGTGGATCTCTCATTGGTTAATGCTAATTGGTGAGGATGATTTAACCACTAATATGGCCTTCTCCAAACATTTGTATTTCTGTGTTTTAGCTGAATTAACGCTAGAGAAACCCAATGCCTCCGCAATCTCTTGCATTGAATTACTTTGGTAATAGAACCGTCTTAGTATCTCTTTACATTTATCCGATATAACCTCCATCATTTCCTCAATCCGTTTCAACCTTTCCTCTTTTTCAAAATCATATCCAATGTCTGAAGCAGAAACAATGAGCGTATCGCTCCATTCCAATTCTCTGCTTTTATTCTGCCTCCTTAGTTCATTCATCCAAAGCAATCGAGCGATACCAAACAAATAAGTTGAAAGCTTAGAGGTTAATTCGAATTTACGATCGGATACCTTTTCGATTAACAATACAAGGGCGTCGTTAAAGATTTCTTCTGAAATTATTTCATTGCCTCCGGTAGCAATAATTTTTCCTTTCACCTTCGGAAACTCCAAGTACAAAACCTTGATCGGTTTCTCTCGGTTTCCCTTTCGGATAGCTGCTATAATCTCGTCGTCTTTCATTCTCTTTTTCTAGTTAATGTTCAGTTCTAAAAAAGGTAACCCTCTTTTAACTTACCTGAACATCACAAATCGGCCTCCCGTAAGTACATACTCACCATTACCAATCTTTAATTTCTGTTGTTCCATTTTGACCGATAGATCTTCGATGTCGTTTTCGATGGTATGCACCGACCCTTTTGTTTTATATGCAATGGTTAAATATTCTTCATGAATATTGTTCACCCCTTCAACCCCACAAAGCACCACACGTACGGGTACATTTAACCGATCTAAAATTTTCATATCCCTAACATCGCTGTAATTATCTGCAATTAATATTAGTTCTTCCATTTCTTGTTTATAGCGCTGCCCAGCCAACAGAGACTCTATATCATTCTCTTGCTTATCGCCTCCTTTCGCCTCCTTCTGCCCCCCTAAAATGGTATTGATTATATCCCTTAAATCCTTCGATTTCGAATAATACAATCCACCGGTAGATCCTATTTTCTTTTTAAAATCTGACATATTATCTCCATCGTTAAAAAATACGAACTGACTATCCCCTTCATCGTTTGTTTTCAGAACTGTCCATAACAAAACCTGCTCCCAATATTTATCCATACTTCCAGTAATATCTATTACCATCGTTTTATTCTTCCACTTATCTTTCATTCTCTCTAACACAGCCAACACTTCAAGGTTTTTCTTTTTAAAATAGTCGGGATCCTTATCCAGTTCTATCTTCATCTCTTTAGCCGTTTTAATCACGCGGAACTTCACCTTAAGTGCCTTCTCTATATTGCGTTTATCCTCAACACTCATTGGCTTACTCCGTACAGTCTCCATCGATTCAAAAAATGCTAGCCGCTCTTCACTTAAACCAAACGACTCCTGGCTAGCGGTCAAAGCAGCGTCCCTTTCTTCTTTTTTTCGTGCCATGGCCAACTTGTGTTCTGTCATCTTCCGAGCATTCTCTTTATAGATTGCTTCATTTTTCATTTCTTGAGCATCCCAAATAGAATCATTTACATCCTGTGCTCTAGTCAACGAATCTTCGTAAGCCCTCTGGGCAGCTAACAATGCTTCGTTATGCCTTTTCCAATTCTCGTATTTTATTTTATAAATAGAATCATTAATCCTGTTTTGCTTTTCAGCAGCCAAACGTTGAGCTTCAAAAAGAGCATCTCTTTTTGCAATTTGCGCATCTCGTTCTTTCTTCCATTTTTCGTAAGCTTTAGATGAGATATATTTCAACTTTACATCGAGAGAATATTTTGTTGCTTCAACTGGAATCTTATGCTGAGCAAAGTCTTTCCAATATTTAGCGTTTGCAGTATAGGTATCGGCAATAGGAACAAGAACTTGCCCCAAGCCATTTACATCTGTTAAATTGGTTTTATATTCTTTGCCCGTTGTTTTACTCTTTACCACAAACTGCTCTCCTTGAACTGGCAGGTCGTTTAAGTCATAGTAAAACAGGTTTACCAATGCCATAGTTTGAGTAGGATGCAGTTTTTCAGATGCTTCGAATTCAATTAGCTTATCTACATCATAAAAATTCTCCTTGGGGATTATCAGATTTGTATACCCTATTGCATTATCCACATCTATATTATACTTGGTTGCGTTAGGAAGAAGTAATTGAGCAAACCCATTTTCATCCGTTTTTATCGTTTTCTTAAAATCTTTATCCACCCCGTTAACTGTAAGACTCACTTGTTGGGGCTTTTTACTATTATCAACCACAACAAAAGTTGCATGACCCCATGATGGTGTAGAAAACAACTTACCTGCGTTTGAATTATCAATTTGCAGTGGAAAAACTTGAACCTGACTAGGCGCATTGCTTAGACCGAACTCAAAGAAATCTTTTGAAACAGCAGTGTATATAATGTATTGCTCATTATTAGGAATCAATAACTCTCCCATTCCTGTTCCTCCATAATGCCCTTTATATATTTTATTGGTACCTACCGCATAAAAGAATACATCCACTTTCATGGGTAATTGTTTTAAATCGATAACTGAAAACTTTACTAGTGCTTTATCCGCTGATGGCACTAGCCCCTCAGAAACTGCGCTTAAAGCAGAAAACAGTAGAGATACTAAAAGAAGATATTTATAGAAAATATTATTTATCAAATGTGAAATTCGATTATGTTTTGAAGTGGTTGTCATATATAATTATTAAAGTTAAGGGATTTTAGAAATACAATTAGGAAGGGAGAAGCTCAAGCTCCCCCAACCCAATACTATGCTAACTATATATCTAACCCTAAATAGAGAGCAAGGTCCTTTGTACTTTTGATCTCATCTGTAACATCGCGCATTTGGAAGGTATACTCCCCACTCTCGTTTATACCATTCTTCTCAAATCCATATCGATCAAACAGATATAATTTATTTTTCTTGGTTGTTAAGAGTAATACATTGTCACCCTCTGCTGCGCAAACAAAATTATTCGGATCAAAACTGAACGCTCCATTATAATCCAAGTCGATCATGGATAATATCCCTAAAGACTGAATTGGGTTTCCATTACCATCCACGTATTTGGCCCGAATTTTAATTTTTTGCTTAATTCTATAAATCTGATCGCAGTTATACACGCCAAAAGAAGATACATTTAAACCACTTACAATATCTGGATATTGGTGGCCCTTATCCTGCCCTCCTAATAAAGTAGCTTCTACTCGATCTCCATTGTCCCTACCTTGTTTCTTCTTCCATTCTACTTTTCCTCTTACTTTTTTCTTCTCCCAAACTTCAAGTTCCAGGTCCATAATTTCATTGAATGAAATTTCTTCTTCCACCAAATTCATTTCTGGGATATCGGCAATTCTGACCCAGTTTTTATTCACATCGTCCATTTTGAAAAAATCGGTATTGGGATTTTTCTTTGCCAACTTATAATCTACAATTATAGATTTCCCTTCAGCTATATTGATTGGTTCTCCATTTACCTCTCCTCTAATCTCGAACATACCAGAGCTGTTAAAATTATGCTCCCTTTCATTTTCATGGAAAGTCATTGGTATTTGGGAGAATGCTACATCTGCTGAGTTTCTATACTCTCTGAATTTTAGATTAACCGGCTCCGTTACTTTCACTTTGTTATCATCTACAAAGCTATATGCTCTGATATGTAATTGAGTTCCTTCCGTTCCCATTTTCAGAATGGTATCTCGATTAGGGTCTATTAAATAATCCGAATATTCGACTTGGAATGCATCTATTATTCCTCCCTCTTTTAGCAGTTCGATCTCTACCCTTCTATTGATTCTTTTTCCATCATCATTTAAGTTCGATGCGATTGGCTTGTATTCGCCTAAATTCTCTATTACGATCCTATCTTTTGCAATCCCTTTCTTTAACAAATAGTTTCTAACCGCGTTTACACGCCTAGCAGAGAGGTGATTGTTGTAATCAAAACTCCCATCTCCATCAGTATGTCCCTTTAGATTGATTGACTTG
Organism: Flavobacteriales bacterium; assembly: GCA_013214975.1. Classification (NCBI taxonomy): domain Bacteria; kingdom Pseudomonadati; phylum Bacteroidota; class Flavobacteriia; order Flavobacteriales; species Flavobacteriales bacterium. Next base: position 2,132 of record JABSPR010000279.1, on the reverse strand, counting down.
TAGTTTTTAGAATTAAACAGACTAACTAGTTTATCCAACTCTTCTTTCTCGGTTAAAACAATCTCTGATTTATCATAATCGAATAAAACATCCTTTGTTTTAATTTTTTCAGATGCTGCCAAATTCAATGTTGTTAAACATATAACAGCTCCTATACTTAGTATTTGCAACACACAATGTATTGCGCTTTTTCCTTTTCTCTTTTTCATAGCTTTTATTATTAAATGTCGAGAAACAAAAAAGGTAATCCCATAATACGATTAAATACAAATTCAAGCATATAAGTATCTCTTTAATACTTAATGCTGTATTAAAAATACATTTCAAGGGTGCTTTGTGTCATTTAGGGTAATTATTAATACATAATCAAACAACCTATAAGTATGATCTGGAGAACATATGCACGAATTATTATAATCATCTATGCTGTTTTTCTTTGCAACATAACCATTAGTGCAAATACGGGATTGGGATCAATAAAAGGAGTTCTAACGGATTCTGTTAGCGGCGAACCAATTCCATTTGCAAATGTTGTAGTACAAAAAGGTGAAAACGTTGTTGCGGGATCACCTACAGATTTTGATGGATCATATATTATCGATTCTGTGCCTATTGGCATTTATAATATACAAGTAAAGTATATTGGATATCCAACATTCAAACGAACAGAGTTAAATGTCATGGAAGGTATTTACACTTACGACCTAAGACTTCCGCCTGGCCGATCCATTAAAGGTTGTAGAATTGTAAAATTTAAAATACCATTACTCGATAACTCCACCGATTCTTTATCAAACACCGCCGAATAAAACACTCCGAATAAACACTCCGAGCAGAAAAACAATAACTTTAGTCCTAGCAAAACGACGCTAAAGAAAAATGAGCAACAGTCCCTTCAAGGTTAAGTTTAAAAATAAATCGAACCCCAAATCGGTATTCGACATAGTACCTCTAGAAAAGATTTTAAAACGAAGTAATCTCGATCATAATCCTGAAGAATTACACAAAGTTGATTTCTACTTATTGCTCTTTATAACATCCGGAAGTGGCTCACATACTATAGATTTCACAGATTATCGATTCCAGAAAGGAACGATCTTAACTATAAGAAGAGATCAGATTCAAAAATTTATTCGAGGAAATGGCGCTACAGGATTTCTATTGCTTTTTACAGAGGATTTTCTCTTGAGTTATCTAGAAGCCGCTGAAGTTCAAAAATCATTACAGCTCTTCAATGAATATTTATTCAATCCTAAACTATTTATTCACGACGTTAATTTCGAGGATATTTCGAGTAACATCGAACGTTTAAAACAGGAATATGAGAGCGAATCAGACAACTACTCGTCTCAAATTATTCGTAGCGAACTGCACATTTTACTCATCAAACTTCTACGTTTAAAAACGAATAGTAATGAAGAAGTAAAGAACAAATTCCACCTCAAGCTCTTTCTCGACTTTCAAGATCTTATTCTAAACGACGCATCTAAAACTACGCGAGTAATTGAGTATGCGAAAATACTGAACACAAGTCCCAAAACACTTAATACGGCTACACAGAGCATACTAAATAAGACCGCAAAAAAGCTGGTGGATGATATTGGCATTCAACATATAAAAAGGCTACTCATCAATACCCCCCTTTCCGTTAAAGAAATAGCTTACCAGTCTGGCTTTGACGACACAAACTATCTATACAAATATTTCAGAAGGCAAGTCAAAATGACGCCTGAGGAATTTAGAGCTTCATTTTAATAACGTCAGAGAACTGTTTATTAAAAGTCTTCTCTTGTCGAAATAAATCATCTAACTTAGTTAACTGTTATTCAACCTAAGAAGTCATGAGAAGAAGTGAAGTCCAATCATATTTAAAAGCAAGCAAGACATTATTTCTATGTCTAGTTTTATCTCTTGGCTATTTCTCAATTGTGAATGCTCAACAATCTGTTGCTCGCGAGTGGAACGATGTAATGCTAGAAGCAATCCGAAAAGACTTTGCCCGCCCTACTGTTCACTCTCGTAATTTATTTCACATCTCCGCAGGAATGTACGATGCATGGGCCGCCTACGACAGTCAAGCGCAACCATATATACTTGGAGACTCTATTGGAGGTGTAGTATGTGAGTTTACA
>JABSPR010000278.1 GCA_013214975.1 Flavobacteriales bacterium | reverse complement strand
GTACTCCATCCATGACCAATACCAAGAAATAATGTACAACAACAATTTGTGCTTACTTTCAAAGTATCTATAAACAGAAGCTTCTGTAGATCCTATTTCTTTAGCCAGCTTTTTGAAGGTAAAGTCTTCAAAGCCAATTTCATCTATCATATCTATCCCTCCTCCAAGAATATTCTTACCTAAATCACTGGATTCAGGATCTTTTAGATAGATGCTATTGTTAACTCTTATTGCTATATTCGAAAGTAATGCCTCCATTCGTAAAAATTAAACACGCAAATATAATAGTATTACTATTACTAGCAAAATTTTCACATGCAAATCGATCAATAACAGAATAAGGTAGTGTTACATTGTATCTGTTTGGAAAATCCGAACCCTCAACTATGTCTTGTACTGAAATAGGTTGACACTAAAACCTATAAGAATGAATAACGATTCAGTACACTACTCAGCCGAGTTTAAGAATAATGTAGTCTCGGAAGTATTGTCCAAAATACGGAAAGGATGAAGCAAAACGTGTCTATGGAATTAGAGGAAAGTCGACAGTTTTAAGATGGATTCGTAAATTTGAATCACAAGAAGTTCGACCCATTATCATGACCAAGATAAAATCAGATTCAGAGTTAAGTAAGGAAGAAGCTTTAGTCAAAGTAAAAGAATTGGAAAAAGTATTTCGCCTTGCCGAGATTAAGGCTGCTGGTTATTCTATGATGATTGACATTGCCGAAAAAGAGCTTAAAGTTCCTATTAGAAAAAAGCTAGATACCAAATAGTCCAAGAGTTAAGACGTGCATTGCTGGGTTGTAATATCCAAGAAGTGTGTCGACTTTGGTTTTAGTCGTCAGGGCTTACTACAAGCGACATAAACGACTAATCAAGGACACTCAAGAGCATAAGGAACTGCTGATTCAGATTCAATTAATAAGAAATTAAATGCCTCGTATTGGTTCTTTAAAGCTATTTCATCTGCTCCAACCTTTTATGGAAAAGCATAATATCAAATTATGGCGTGACAGGTTTCTTGAACTAATGAAGCTTCATAGTATGGGAATAAGGAAGCATAGAAATGTTATTAGAACAACTAACTCTTATCACCATTTTCGTAAGTATAATAATCTAATAAGAAATTACTCATCCCAATTATGTCTGTGTAACGGATATAACTTATGTTAATGTAGGAAAGGGATTTAGATATTTATGGCTTATCACAGATGCTTACTCCCGAAAGATCGTGGGATATAACCTGTTGGAAACATTAGAAGCTAAACATGGGATAGATGCACTACAGAAGGCTATTAACGAACTAAGTAATACTCCAAGCAATTTAATCCATCATCCTGATAGAGGAATACAATACTGTTTAAATGCTTACACTTCGTTATTAAAAAACAATGGAATCAAGATAAGCATGACACAAAATGGAGATCCTTTAGAAAATGCAATAGCAGAAAGAATTAATAGAATAATTAAACAAGAGTTTTTATATCAGATTCAAAACCAGATTATGCCAATCAAAGAGCGGTTAGATAGAGGAGTGAAAACCTACAATAGACAAAGACCACATATGAGTACAAACATGCTAACACCAGAACAAGCACATCAGAGTTCAGGAACTTTAAAAAGAAGATGGAAGAACTATTATAAACAACCTGTAAACCTATTGCAGGAATAACATACAAATCTGTCAACCTATTTCAGTACAAGACACCTTGCTTCTAGCCTTTCTACTCCCCACAATCTTCCCTCAACTCATTAAACCAATCTAAAGCATAAACCATCGCTGGATTGTAACACGAATTGTGATCGCCTTCGGGGTTTAAATCAATGGCTTCAACATCTTTTGCGCCAAGCGCCTTCATTTTTTTTTCTGCCACAATAGAGTTTTGTGGAAACACAACGATGTCGCTGGCACAATACAACATTTTAACCGGTTGTTGAGGTGCCCAATCTATGATGTCGCTTTTTCGAGCCGCTACATTTACAGAGTGGTTTGGGTTGTTTTTAAAGTTATCGATCACGCTATCCTGCATAAAATCGCGGTAAGTTTCATTGAGGATGTTAGACCAGTCTTCATACTCGTATGTTCCGGTGGTTACATAGTGCTGAATAGAATCCGCGAATGGTTGTTTGTAAAATTCG
>JABSPR010000277.1 GCA_013214975.1 Flavobacteriales bacterium | reverse complement strand
AAGCTATGCAGTTTTAATAAATATGTCTAGTCCTAAATAATCGTTACAGTTTTTAGGTTGATAAAAATAGATTAATTAAAGAGCCATTGCGAAAAGTAATGGCTCTTTCTTTGCCGTAAAATTGCTTTTACTTCAACAAACTAATCCGAACCTTTTTCTTCTTGAGGCGGCTGTTGTTAAGGTCTTCGATAAGTTGACGTGATTTGGCTTTAGAGACCGCTACGAAGGCGCAATCTTGTTTTAACTCAATAACCCCTAGTTCGTCTTTGTTGAGGTTGCCCTGTTTAAAAAACAAGCCTGCGATGTCGCCTTTAGAAATCTTATCTTTTCGTCCGCCAGAGATGTAAAGCGTTTCCCATCCGCTACTGCTTAAGTTAGCGCCAGATTTAAGATTTAGTTCCTCAGATCCTTTAATAAATTCAGGTAATGATTCTCTTTGTCCTTGGATGATGTAAGCAGTTCCCTCGTTGTGCATTCTGGCTGTACGGCCATTACGGTGAATGAACTCATCTTCCTTAACCGGCAGTTCAAAATGAACAATAAAATCTAATTCGGGAACGTCAATTCCTCTTGCCGCAAGGTCGGTAGCGAGTAAAATTTTATGTGTTCCGTTTCTAAATTTGATTAAAGATCGTTCTCTATCTCTTTGCTCTAATCCGCCATAAAAACAAGCATGACCAATTCTCTTATCATCTAAAAATTCGCTTACGGTATTGATGGTAGCCTTGAAATTGCAAAAGATTATTCCGTTGCCTTCCCCTACATGGCTCAATAGATCTTCAAGGGCCTCCAGTTTGTCTTCTGTTGCAGCAACGATGGTTTTAAGTACCAACTGGCTTGTTGCTTCTTTTATATAATCGATCTTTTTAGGATCTGTTAAACCAACAAATTCGGGTACTTCAACTTTTTGTGTTGCCGAGGTTAGTATTTTCTTCTTAACGTTTATTAATCCTTCCACTATTTCCGTCATTTCGGCTTCGAAACCATCTTCCAACGATTTGTCGAATTCGTCGAGCACCAACGTTTTAACCTCTTTGGTGTTGATGTTCTCCCTGCGAATATGATCGGCTATTCTACCAGGTGTACCAACCAAGATTGCCGGTGTGTTTTTTAGTTCGTAAATGTCTTTTGAACCGGATCTCCCGCCATAGACGGCATTAGCTTTAAAGCCGCTTCCCATCTCGCGGATAACCTGTTCTATTTGAATTGCAAGTTCACGTGAAGGCACTAATATTAATGCTTGAATTTCTTTCGATTCTCTGCTGAGATTAGCCATGATTGGCAATAAAAAGGCCAATGTTTTCCCGGTTCCGGTTGGAGATAGTAGTACTACTTCAGGGTGAGTTAAAATAACTTCTCTCGCCTCGCTCTGCATTTGGTTAAGCTTGGTAATGCCAAGCTTACTCAATATTTCTTTCTGACTTTTTTTCTGTTCCATTGCGTCGCAAAGGTATTGCAAACTGTCAGTTCGAGTGATTTTTTCTTAAAAAATTGTATCGAGAACAAAGTTCGAATTGATTAGTCTCATTGTGTTCTCGATACGATTCAGACTTAAAGAGGTCTGAATCACTCGAACTGACAATGATTCTTAAAGCATAAAGACATGAATTTAAAACTGAACCCCAACCATTATTTCGTGCGAACCGTTGTTGTAATCCTGAAGAACAGAGGCATCGAAATCATACGAATATCCAATGTTAACTAGCTCCTTAATGGTGTATCTACTAATTACACTTAAAGTCTTATCGCTAGAGTAGGCTAAACCAAAATCAAATTGATTATTGTAGTTCAATAATAAGTTACCGCTCATGAGCACATCGCTCCCAAACTGCTGACTAACAATAATGTTTGGGTTAAGAGAGATATTGTCGTTCACTTCGTGCGTATAGCCGGTCATAATGTAATATTGCCTTTTAATGGTATTCAAAATAGGGGATGCACCATTATTAAAATCTACTTTTTCCAACATATTGATTAGGGAAGCACCAATGTAAAAGTTCTCACCCGTTAAGTAAGTTCCGAAGTTGGCATCAAACCCAGCAGATTGTCCAGTAGAATTATCAAGCAACGGTTCATACCCTTCAGGATTTGCGGCATCAAGTCGATATCCAAAAGTGTAAATCATCGGAGCAATACCTAACCTTAAATCCATGTCTTCGGAGATTTCAACCTTGTAAGAATAATTAACCGTCATACCTGTATTTCTAAAAACACCTACTTGATAAATAAACATATTACCTCCAAGAGTCATGGTTTCATCTTGTAAAGCAACGGTAGCTCCAAGTATACTTGATGAAGGAGCATTGTCTATGGTTGTCCACTGTTCGTGGTGCTTAAGCCAAATCTGTGATCCCCTGTCGGCTTCATAGGCAGCAGGGTTTACTATTCCTTTTGTAAATACAAGTTGACTGTGTTTCCCAATATTTTGAGCGAATACAGAAGTTGTTATCAACGTAAATACGAGTATGAAGAGGTGTTGCTTTTTCATGAGTGTTTTCATCGTTACAGTTAATAAATTACAGATACGGTTGATTGCATTTCCACCTGATTATTGTCATAGCCCGTTGCGGATATTAAAGCATAATAGGTGCCTTGCGGAACTAACTTCCCGTTGTATTTGCCGTCCCATCTTGCGTCTAGTTCGGATGTCTCGAAAACTACTGTTCCGAATTGATCGATAACAGTACAAGCATAGTCGGTGAGGCCACAATCTTTAACACCCCATGTCTCGTTATAGCCATCGCCATTTGGGCTAAAAACATTGTAGGTTTCTAAACATGAATTCGTTCTAACGTTAAAAGTTATAGCAGTACTGTCGGCACAATGGCCATTTTTTGAGACTCGAAGTTGAATGGAATAGGTAATTGGTTCGTAGTTATCAAAAGAAAATTCGGGAATACTATCACCATAAGTAACTTCTAGTTCTTCGCTCGATATACCATCTTCATATGGAGAGGTTAACGTCCAAATATTTTCACTTAATGTTCGGTTGTAACTGTTGTCGTTTAATGAGACCGTCAATGGACCTTGATAATAGCCATCTGAAAGCGGTTCTGATGGATCTGGCATCCAATCGAAGTAAGCCCTAACGGAATCTGGTCTTAAAACGTGCAAAGAATCTATCGCAACACATCCATTTATATCGGTAACGGTAACCATATATGGAGCTCCATTATATCCGCAGACACCTTGACGTTCCGAATTTGAATATTGAGTTACACTAAAAAGAGTTTGTTGTGCATAGGTGCCAGCGGTTTCTGTATCCCACTGGTAAGTGTAAGTTGGGTTGAGTTCGTCTAAAACGGTTCCCCCAACTACATTCGTATTTATAGCTCCATTACAAGATTCGTAGCATGAAACGCTATCGCTAATTAGAGTTACATAAAGACTGTCCGGATTTAGAACAGTAGCGCTATCTATTACAAAATCGGTAAAACTAAAAGGGTCGGCAAAGAATGCCATAATGTTGGGATATTCAGCAGCTCCAAAATAATAGGTTCCGGCAGGTACATCTTCTATAAGAGTTTCAGTAAAATTATCGAAGCTACTAAAATCCACTTCATCTGGATCTGGACTTTCGAGCCATCCACTAATATAAAATGATATAGGACTAGAACCATTTAAGTCAGCTTCAATTATTGCTGTAGAATCACTGTGGCAAAGGAGTTCAGTAACCTCAAAGGATACTGTTAACTGCGCATAGGATGCTATGTTAAGAGTTACTAGGATTACTAGAGTAAATAGTTTTTTCATGCTTAAAAGATTGAATTTATGATGCTAAAATAGAAAAAGTAATTAGTTCAATTACTTTTCAATTGTTAATAAACAGGAATGGCAACGTGCGCCTATTTAATTGGCTTTT
>JABSPR010000276.1 GCA_013214975.1 Flavobacteriales bacterium | reverse complement strand
CTTACCCGCATTGTTGGAGAACAGATAAGCCTGTTTTATATTATCCGTTAGATTCTTGGTTTATTAAAACTACTGAGGTAAAGGATAAACTAATAGCTAACAATAAAAAAATTAACTGGAAACCAGAATCAACTGGTTCAGGAAGATTTGGACAATGGCTAGAGAATTTACAAGATTGGAATTTATCAAGATCTCGATATTGGGGTATTCCTATTCCAATATGGTCCACTAAAGATGGCGATGAGCGAATCTGCATTGGTTCGTTAGCAGAATTAAAAACCGCTTGCGACGAATCAGTGAATAAAGGTATAATGGATAAAAATCCATTGGCTGATTTTAGTGTGAACGATATGTCAAGAGACAACTACAACGGCATCAATGTACATAGACCTTACGTGGATAATATCGTATTGGTGTCTTCAACTGGCGAACCAATGAAAAGAGAAGCTGACTTGATTGACGTTTGGTTCGATTCTGGCGCTATGCCCTATGCACAGTGGCACTACCCATTTGAGAACAAAGAAGTATTCGAAAAAAATTACCCAGCAGATTTTATCGCAGAAGGTGTGGATCAAACAAGAGGATGGTTCTTTACATTACATGCAATCTCTACACTTTGCTTCGGAGACATTGCTTTCAAAAATGTTATTTCTAATGGGTTAGTATTAGATAAAAATGGTATTAAAATGTCGAAGCGCTTGGGCAATGCAACCGATCCATTTGAAACTATAGATAAATACGGTGCGGATGCAACACGTTGGTATATGATTACCAATGCTCAACCATGGGACAACCTTAAATTTAATACAGAGGGTATTGAAGAGGTAAAGCGCAAATTCTTTGGGACACTTTATAACACTTATTCATTCTTCGCTATGTATGCTAATATTGACAGCTTTACATTCGAAGAAGACAAAATTAATCACGATTCCCTTCCTGAAATTGACCGTTGGGTAATCTCAGAACTTAATACCCTAATTAAAGACGTCGATTCGCATCTTGAAAATTATGATCCAACTCGAGCGGGACGAGCCATTCAAAATTTTGTTGTAGACAAACTGAGCAACTGGTATGTTCGTTTATGCAGAAGACGTTTCTGGAAAGGCGAATACACAGAAGACAAGATTGCTGCTTACCAAACATTATATACATGTTTAGAATCTGTAGCCGTTTTATCGTCGTCTATTTCACCATTTTACATGGATCAATTGTACATCGATCTAAATAAAGCTACCGGTAACAACCAAGCAGAATCAGTCCATTTAGCCGACTTCCCTACTTACCAAGAAAATCTTATCGACACCGATTTAGAAGAAAGGATGAGCAACGCACAGCGTATATCATCACTCGTTCTGGGCATTAGAAAGAAAGAGAATATTAGAGTTCGTCAGCCTTTGCAAAAGATAATGGTGCCAGCCTCCAGCTCTAAATTCGAGGAACAACTTAAAGCAGTTAAAGAGTTAATCCTTTCAGAAACCAACGTAAAAGAATTAGAAATGATCTCCCCTGATTCCGATATGCTTGTAAAGAAAGTAAAGCCTAATTTTAAAACACTCGGCAAAAAGTGCGGTAGAAACATGAAGTTAGTTGCAGGCAGAATTAATGACTTCACGCAAGACGACATTAAGACTATTGAGCAAAATAATTCGTACACTTTAGCACTCGAAACGGAAGAAATCGAACTTACATTAGATGATTTGGTTATTACCTCTGACGACATCCCAGGATGGAAGATTGGTATAGACAGCGAACTCACAGTTGCTTTGGATGTTACGCTTAACGAGGAGTTAAAGGAAGAAGGTATCGCTCGAGAGTTTGTAAATCGAATTCAAAACCTCCGAAAAGAGAGTCAGTTTGAAGTTACCGATAACATTGTTCTTAAAATTTTAAAACACGACAGCATTAATTCGGCAATTAATAATAATTTAAAATATATTTGCGCGGAGACGTTAAGCACCTCTTTGGAGCTTGTAAATGAGATAAATTCGACCTCAAAAGCAAAAATTGAGTTAGAAGATAACATAAAAACTTTTATCGCAATCGAGAAAAATTAAAAACCGGAACAATGGCAGAAAGCAAAAACATCACCCGATACACCGATGCAGATTTAGTTGAATTTAAAGCTATCATCGAAAATAAATTATCCGAGGCAATGAGCGATTTAGAATTGCTTAAAAACACCATGTCAGGCAAAGATAATCATGGAACAGATGATACTTCTAGAACTTTTAAGGTGATGGAAGAAGGTTCTGATGTTTTGTCTAAGGAAGAAACTGCACAACTTGCTGCTCGTCAGCAAAAGTTTATTCATCATTTGAATAATGCTCTAATTAGAATTGAGAACAAAACTTACGGCATCTGTAGAGCTACTGGTAACTTAATTTCTAAACAACGTCTTCGAATTGTACCTCATGCAACTCTTAGTATTGATGCAAAAAAGGGGCAAAAATAATCGCCACTACTTTTGAGAAAAGCATTAATTACAATTTTCCTTGTTTTATCTCTAGACCAGATTTTAAAAATTTGGATCAAGACAAATATGTTCTTAGGAGAAAAAATCTTTGTGTTCGGCACTTGGTTTAAACTCTATTTTGTAGAAAATCCAGGTATGGCTTTCGGCATGGAGCTCGATTGGGAATATGGAAAAATTGCGCTTAGCCTCTTTAGAATTATTGCAGCCGCAATGATCTTCCTATACCTGCAAAGCTTAGTAAAGAAAAACGCCCACCAAGGTTTACTCATTAGTGTCGCACTAATCTTTGCTGGCGCTGTTGGGAATATCTTAGATAGTATATTCTATGGAGTAATATTTAATACCCCATTTCACGAAATAGCATCAATTTTTCCAGATGGACCAGGATATGGAGATCTACTGGAAGGTAAAGTGGTAGACATGCTCTCATTCAATTTCTTCAATTTCCAAATGCCTTCTTGGTCACCTTTAATGAGTAATCAAACCATTACTTTCTTTGGTCCTATCTTCAACATAGCGGATGCTGCAATCAGTATTGGTGTAGGACTAATAACCGTTTTCCAAAAACGGTTCTTTGCTTCTTTAGAAGAAGATGCTAAGGCCGAAAAAGAAGCTGTACTTCAAGAAGAAATAATAAGGGAATAAGTAAGCTTCTAAATTCCTTAATCTTAATCGATTAGTCTATTATCTTTCTACTTTTACCGAAATACATTTTTTACATGTATTTAAACCAAACAAATTTCAATAAACCAAATGAAACAGGCAAATAAAATAATACTTACCGAAGCTCAGAAAAAGAGATTACGCATAGCGAAAGCAAAAAGAAAAGATGAAGCCAAATTTGGAAGAAGTGCAAAAATTCAAATAATCATTATGGTAATTGGGTTTTTGCTCTCTATATTCTCAATCTTTCTGCTGTCAAACGCCATGTTAATATCAAGCTGGGGTATATTATACATGTTCCTGATTTTCGGAACTTTCTCAGGGATAGTATATTTCGCGATAAATAAAGTAGCTGAAGAACCAAACAAATTAAATATTCCATTTTTTATAATATTCAATACGATAGGTATAGGTGGTATTATGGTTTTTCTTGTACTCCTGCTCAATTTATTATTAGTTTCTGACAAAAAATATTATGAGACATATGGAGTAGTTGGAACTGATCCAAAATATGAAATTAGTAGAACAGGGAGAGTAGTCTATTTACTTGAAAATAATACGTTTAGTTATAATCCATTTTTAAGATCTGTTAAATTCCATTTTCATGTTATGAATGGAAAGAATGGATCAATGACATACGATTTTCGAAGAGGAGGATTTGGAATTCCAGTAATAGGAGAGCATCATGTAAATTGGCCCGTTTCTTCCGATGAAAAGAAAAATTAAATTATACCTTTTTACTGGTTGTCTAGTCTTATTACCGTTTCTGGCTACGCATTTCTTTGTGCCAAACAAGGAATTTAATTCCACGAAAGAAAAATTTGAATTCACTCAAGCCTATCTTTCAGGAGTTACGGCATGCCAATCCTATGCTGAAATATTATTCATAGATTCTCTCAATGGCCCTTGTCAATTTGCCTTTATCAAAGAATGGATAGACGCCGATAGAAAAGATCGTCAGTATATGGAATTCAATTTATTACGTGAGAATAAATTTCCTATAGAAAAAGATCTTTCCTGGCGTAAGTCAAAAAATCTTATTTATAGAAACCATGGTCTTTTTGGCAGAGCTGTACTGGACTACTACACAGATCGATCTGTTGATACCAAATTATTTCTTGATTCAATAAATAAGGTAGATTTTCCAGGTAAAAATTTACTTAGAGGAATGATGGCAATGGATGAAAAAAATAATAGCCAAGCCGAAAACTATTTTCTTAAAGAGCTCGAAAATAATCAATACACACAAGAAACATTAAGAAACCTGTATCGTCTATATCGGCACAATTACAACTACGACGGTATTACTTCTCTTTTAAAAAATTCAGAATTAATAAATTTCATCTCACCTACCGAGGAAAGACATTTGCATTTAATTCAAAAAAATTACGGCGCATATTTCTTATCGATCCCAAAACACATTTATAAAGGATCGTCGATTATTATTTTGTGTAGTGCCTTATTGGTTATGCTTACCTGGCTCATCTACCTTGGATATTTAAATAAACTTGTTACCATTTCTACTTCCTTGATTATCATTCCATTTTTCATCACAAGTATTGCTATTATACCTTGTATTGTTATTTATGATCTGCAGAGTTTAATCGGTTTCCATTTTTCAAATTCATTTATAAGTGATCTTATTTATTCAATAATCGGAATTGGATTTATCGAGGAACTTACCAAGATTTCTCCGATCATTCTCATACTAATTTTTAAACCCAAATGGTTAAACAAGCCAATCGATTTCATGGTTGTTGCAACTGCTTCTGCACTTGCCTTTTCCTTTCTTGAAAACATAATGTATTTCTCAAAATATGGTCTAGAAATAATAAGTTCACGCGCAATAATATGCGTACTTGGCCATATTACATATAGTTCAATAGCAGTATATGGCTTAATCCTCTATAAATTTAAACTGCCTACAAAACAAGGTTATTTAGAGCCGTTATCTTTTTTCCTTTTAGGTTGTACCATCCATGGGATATACGATTTTGGACTTATTTATGACCAATCGGCCTTCTTGTTTCTTAGCGTCCTTGCAGAAATTGCCGGATTAATATTTTGGATAAAAGCCCTGAACAATGCACTTAACAATTCTGGTGCCTACGAAAACCATAAGAAAGCAAACCTTGAAACCCTAAATATTTCACTAATAAGTATGTTTTGTGTATTTCTATTTATAGAATATTTTATTTATTCAATAGTATATGGCCCCTCGTCGTCTATATATGTTTTAAAGGAAGCGGCCATTAATGGAATGTATATAATACCCTTTTTAGCATATCAGATAAGTAGATTAGATATATCTCCTGGAGGTTGGGATTCAATTTTTATCAATAAGGATCGAAAAGTGTACAATCTTATCGATATTCTTGACAAAGAATACGCGTTATCAATTCTTGACGAAAACAGTTCACTAAAAACCATTTTACCATGTACAGGAAAAATTGTGAAAAGAGTAGCTATCAGAAATAGTAGAAATTGGTTTTTATTCGAAACCGAATTATCAACGGAGCCTTCAATCCGTTTTTTACTCAAGCTAAAGGATAACAATTTTGATTTCAATAATAAGGATGTAGTAACCTATGTCCGGCGAGTTCACTCCAAAACAACGCTTGGAAAAGAACCCTTACCCATTTCCCAATTCCCTTTCGTTGATTGGGGAGTAATAAATATTATAAATGAATAACACATTAGCCCGAATCCAATTCAGAAAAGGATTATTGAAAAAACAGGGCCATTTTTATATCTTCAGCATTAACTTTCAATATTGAACAAGCCCAATGGCGGTCGAAATTCACGTAGTTTCTAAGTTAAACTCTCCCATCCGTATTCAAGAATATGGGGTCGGAATATTTGAATATGTCCCAACAAAGTCTGCCCTAAAGAAGGCACTCAAAAAACAATTTATAACAGTTAATGATGAACTGGCAAACACAGCAACCTTTATATTAGGAGGAGAATCAATAAAGCTTTCTATTCCTGAAAACGAAGCTCAGAAACGAAAACTCATCTTCCCACTAAAAGTAATCTACGAAGACGAACACTTAGCCGTAATTCACAAGCCAGCCGGTATTCTCGTAAGTGGGAATAGCTTTAAAACCATTGCCAAGGCATTACCTCAAAATATCAAACGGAGCAATCTATCCGATGCTACCAGACCTCAACCAGTCCATCGATTAGATTATGCCACTACGGGGATATTATTGATAGGGAAAACGAAAAGTAGTATACGGTCTCTGAACAAATTATTCGAAGACAAGCTTATTAAAAAAACATATTTTGCTATTACCATAGGTACTATAAAATCCAGTGGACAAATTGCTTTGGATGTCGACGACAAACCCGCTGTTACCAAGTACTCTACCATAAATTCTGTTCAATCCAAACGATTCGATCAATTAAACCTTTTAGAACTTCTTCCTCAAACGGGAAGAAGGCACCAACTACGTAAGCACCTCTCTTCCATCGGTAATTCAATTCTAGGAGATAAAGATTATGGAATGGAAGGTCTAATATTAAATGGAAAAGGCATGTACCTCCATGCCTATTCACTGAATTTTATTCATCCTTTTACAAAGGATGCCGTTAGCTTTATCGATGATCTTCCAGAACGATTTCAAAAGATATTTCCAGAGGATTAATCAAAAAAAAATCCCCGCCCAAAAGGCCGAGGATTTAACTCTTTTACAAGAAGTTTTAATTATGCCAACCCATTTGCATTAAGGTATTCTGCAATTTGAACAGCGTTAGTAGCTGCACCTTTTCTAAGGTTATCTGCAACGATCCACATGTTCAATGTATTTGGGTTTGTAAAATCTCTTCTTAATCTACCTACAAATACCTCATCTCTGTTGTGTGAGTTAATTGGCATTGGGTAAACCAAATTAGCCGTATCATCTTCAACGATAACGCCAGGAAAATCAGATAATATTTGTCTAACCTCGTCAATATCGAAATCTTCTTTAAACTCAACATTTACAGATTCTGAATGACCACCTACAACAGGAACTCTAACGGCAGTAGCAGCTACAGCGATTGTATCATCACCAAGAATCTTCTTTGTTTCGTTTGTCAACTTCATTTCCTCTTTCGTGTATCCGTTATCCGTAAATACATCACATTGTGCTAAACAATTTTTGTCGATTTGATAAGGATATACTTTATCACCTTCTATACCATTTCTTTCATCTTCCATTTGCTGAACTGCTGCAACTCCAGTTCCAGTAATTGACTGATAAGTAGAGATGATTGCTCTTTTAATACCATATTTATTATGAAGAGGAGCTAAAGCCATTATCAACTGAATTGTAGAACAGTTTGGGTTTGCAATAATTTTATCCTCTTTAGCAAGCTCAGTAGCATTTACCTCAGGAACAATTAATTTTTTTGTTGGATCCATTCTCCACGCGCTTGAGTTATCTACAACAGTAGTCCCAGCCTCAGCAAATTTAGGAGCCCATTCTTCTGAAGTAGAACCTCCAGCAGAGAATATTGCGATATCCGCTTTTGCATCCACCGCAGTTTGAAGACCAATAACGGTATATTCTTCACCTCTATATGTCATCTTCTTACCAACTGATCGCTCAGAAGCAACTAATAATAACTCAGTAATTGGGAAGTTTCTTTCCTCTAATACTTTTAACATTTGTCCGCCTACTAATCCAGTGGCACCTACAACAGCTATTTTCATTTCAATATTTTTTATAATTTCGGTGGGCAAAAATAAATGTTTTTCACTGCATCTCATCTCATGGGCAGATATATTTTCTTATTCCAGTTCCTGCTATATACTAGCGTTCAGGGGCAAATTTTAGAATCGTTCGATAAAGAATTTAATATTCCAGGTTATTGGGAAGGTAATATTGATCTATTTCAGATAAATGATAAAGAACAACTTCAACTAAACGACGATCAAGCTAATTCAAGTTCGCTGTTTTTTAAAGGGATTCCTGCTAATCGGTCTTCCCTAGAATGGGAAATAAAAGTAAAGCAATCCTTTTCTGGTAGCGCCAATAATAATTCACGAATTTATCTATTGACTGATGAACCCATCTCTGGTGATTCAACAAATGGCTACTATCTTCAATTGGGAGAATCTGGCAGCACTGATGCAATAGAGCTCTTCAAACAATCCGGCAATCAACTCACTTCTCTTATCAGAGGCATCGATGGAGAGATATCTTCTTCATTTGAGATTCGGTTAAAGATAATTCTCGATAGTTTGAATGCTTGGACTCTATATGTAGACAACAATGCAGCAAGAGACTTTCAATTAATTGGAAGCATCATTGATGAGAATATCATCTCAGGTGAGTATTTTGGAATTCAATGTAAATACACATCGAGCAATTCAACTAAATTATATTTTGATGACATATATATAGGTCGTCTCCTACATGATAAAGACCCTTTTCTCGATTCATTGGTTGCATTATCGAAAGAGGCATTCGAAAACGATATTGTTATCAACGAAATACTATTCAATCCCTATCCTTTCGGTTCCGATTTTATTGAAATCTATAATAGATCGAAGAAACACATAAACCTTAAAAACTGGTCTTTAGCCAATCTAGATAATTATGACAAAAGTGTATCTAACCTAAAGTCCATTTCGGAAGACGATTTCGTAATCTCTCCAAAGCAATACATTGTACTTACTAAAGACACATCAAACATTGTATTTGAATATCCCGAATCAACTGGATATCAGTTTTTACAAATAGAAAGTCTACCTACCTACAGCAATGAAACAGGGACCGTTATTCTTTTAAACGATTCGAGTATAATAATAGATAGTACGACATACCACGAAGACCAGCAATTTGTACTACTAGAAAATACCGATGGAATTTCCTTAGAAAGGATTCATTTTGATCGCTTATCTTCCGATAAAACCAATTGGCATTCCTCGGCAGAACAAAACAATTTTGCTACACCTGGATACCAGAATAGTCAGTTTAATCAAAATCATTCAATGATCGAAGTAAACTTAGACCCTGTTTTATTCACACCAAACAACGATGGGTTTGACGATGTTGTAACAATCAATTATCAATTTAAACAAGAAGGATACGTGGGTAATATTCACATCTTCGATTCACAAGGAAGGCGAGTTACTCAATTAATAAATAATGAATTACTTGGTGTAGCTGGTTCATATACTTGGGATGGAACTGATGATAATGAATCCGTTGCTATAGAAGGAATATACATTATCTATTTCGAAGCTTTTCATATCTCTGGTGATTTGCAAAAAAGCAAAGGTGTTTGCGTAATTAGAAGGTAGAATATGGTTTAGTTAATTATCTCCGTCATCTCAATATTGGAACCCATGGAATTATAGGCAATTGGATACTTTGACCTTCTATCGAAATAAAATAATTATTCGCTGGGTCAAGATCCAAGGTAGTCTTTGAATTTCCAGAAACTAGGATATCCTCTCCCGAAGAAAATGAAATAGATACTTCTTGATTTACGTCATTTATTACCATTATGCTATCATTCTCTAATGCGTACATACGGATGAAGTTTTTGACAAACAGCGGAATATAAGGAACCTCATCCTTTTCCATATTCAGATCATTAAAAACATTCTTTTTAGAATACCAACCTGAGTTATCAAGATTGGGTAATGCCTCCCGTATCGCTCTGGCATTGGAGAAAAGATATTCGGTAGAATAATCGTAGTCATAATAAGCTTGTACCTTATCCAAGGCCAATTCTAAATCATTTTCTAATTCATCTAGCTGCTCTTTAATAAAAATTGGATCTGAAAACTCTAACAGTTTAGATTTGTAAATCGTCATGAATTCCTCGCTCATGAATAACTTATTCTGGAATAAACTAGATGATACAGACGACGCTGTGGAATCTAAGTACTGATCCAAATCTCCATAAAAAATTCCGCCATACATAGATTCGTATTGTCCATCCGATGTATTACCGTCGTAAGCAACTGGTTCTATTAAATTTCTATCATTTATAAACCACCGCGAATTGTGCCAAGAAGAATTATGAAAGGACCTTGTAAGAGATTGAATTGCAAAGTAAGCTGCCCACTTTTCCTTATCTATTAAATCAATAATGTTGGGTTCATTTATAAAGCTTTTAAGAATCTTCGCGTGACTCGAGTATAATTGTTTCCCTTTCCCTTTTAAATAAATCTCTTTATCGTACGGATAGATGTAAGAATTAGCCAAATTAGATGAACGCACAAGACCATACTGATAGCTATAATCGGTCTTTACGAGGAAGTGATCTTCATACAAACGAAGAACAGGAGCATCATACCCTTTTCGACGATAAACGAAGTTGTCTGAAAAAGATTCTTCTAGCGCACAAACATAGGCTGATCCATCATTGATGGCAACCGTGCTAATATCATAGGAAGGCGCTAAGATCCCATTATCCCTGCACAGCCTTAAATACATCCATTCCTTGAGAAAGTTTCTGGATTTTATACTTTGAAAAGTCAATGTTTTAATACCATCCGTTATATCCACATCGGAATACGTTTTTAATGACCATATCCCCCCCAAAACATGATCGCGCCGATCCCCTTTAAACTTTATATCTACCGTTTCACCGTTGAGATGAGCTGGCATTCTTTTTTTAAACCTTCTCTGGATTAACTTATATGGAATAATACTATCTCTTTTTTCAACAACTTTGACTAATTCATTGGTGTTGAACATAAAAGAGTGTTCGGGAGTCAGTCCTGAAATCTCTTCAACTTTAAATAGGTCTATAATTACTGGTCTTTTATGCGCTTTAATCGCCAGCAATACATTTTGTGTTTCGTCCCACCACGAAGTGTTGATCAATAGTTCCAGATGGTACCATCCATTTTCAACTCTGGAATAGGTGTTTTCGGCAAATAGAGACTTTCTTCCGTTGTGCTGGATTTTTGCTGAAAGCCAAATTCCATTTTTACCTGGGCGTAAATTTGTCCAAACCGAAACTTTATAAATTTTACCTGGATGTAAATAAGAATTCCAAACGAATGGCTCTCCAACTTCTGCCAATTGAAAAGACTGCATACCTTCAAAAGAATAGTCGGGAACTGCCTTTCCTGACAGCTTGATAAAGTCTTGTTGTAATAATGGATCGGTTTCAAAATCAATTAAGACCAGTGGTGCTATAACCGTTGACTTGTTTTGGCAGTTTGAGCACAATAAAGCCAAAATGAATACTATAAGAATAGAAAGTCGCATAAATATTATCCTTTCAGAACTGCCTTTTGGTCGATTGTTTAATTACAACTTTTGTTCTTGTCTTATCAAAATTAGTAACATTAAATTAATTATAGATGCAAGAATCGAAATGAAATCAAATGTTAAACTACAAGAGACCTTAAATACTCTATCCTATTTTGATTTAATAAAAAAATGAAAATGTCTGTATAGTATTGCCTCACATTACTCGTGATGTACAAAAGAGAAAAGGGGGTTGTGTTCTTAAGAAATGGTACAACTTTATTCTACCTGCCCCGTTAAATTGACCTGTAAAAAATCATGGCTATTTGGTTTAGACTAGAAAATAGCTGAATTTTGTACTATTATCAAGAAAGACTGAGGGTAGGGCCCTTTGAAGTCTTAGCAACCCAGGCTAGTTGGGTGCTAATTCCCGCTTCGATCAAACAAGATTGGAGAGAGATAAGGAAGAGAGCAAAAATAACCGTCCTTCTTTTTTGATAACAACAAGTAAAATGTTAGATCATGAAGATAGATATTGCAGAAATTCTTAAAGAGCGAATCCTTGTATTGGATGGAGCCATGGGCACCATGATCCAACGACATAACTTGCAAGAAGAGGATTATAGAGGCGAACGATTTAAGGATCACAGCAGTCTATTAAAAGGTAACAACGATTTATTATCCATTACTCGACCTGATGTAATTAAAGAGATCCATGCTGAATATTTCGCAGCTGGTGCAGACATTGCCGAAACCAATTCTTTTGGAGGAACAACTGTAGCTCAGGATGACTATGGAATGGCAGATGCAGTTTACGATATCAATTTCCAAGCAGCCAGAATAGCGCGAGAAGTAGCAGATGAATTTACTGCAAGAGAACCACACAAACCTCGATTCGTTGCCGGTTCTATGGGACCAACTACCAAGTTGTCTTCTATGTCACCAGATGTTAACGACCCAGGATTTAGAAGCATCACTTTCGATCAATTAGTTGTGGCTTTCAAAACACAGGTAGAAGCATTAATAGACGGTGGTTCAGATTTGCTTTTAGTTGAAACGATAACAGATACCCTAAATGCGAAAGCGGCTTTATACGCAATCGACGAGATTCAAATCGAAAAAGGAACGAAACTCCCTATCATGATTTCAGGAACGATCACCGATGCAAGTGGTCGTATTTTATCAGGACAAGACACTGAAGCATTTGTTGTAGCCGTGGAACATTCTAAGCCATTAACAATTGGACTTAACTGTGCTTTAGGCGCAGAGGCTTTACGTCCATATCTTAAAATTATTAAAGACAAAGGCAACTGTTTGGTGAGTGCACATCCCAATGCTGGCTTGCCCAACGAAATGGGTGAATACGATGAGACGCCTGAGTTTATGGCCGAACAGATTAAAGTATTCCTAGATGAAGGCTTAGTAAATATTATTGGTGGATGTTGTGGAACCACCCCAGAACACGTTAAGGCAATTGCAGAATTGGCAGCAAAATATACTCCTAAAAATTAGAGCATGAGTTTACATCCCGATTACACAGGAGATTACGAATACAAGTGGAAAGACTTGCCTTATTTAAAACTAAGTGGGTTGGAGCCATTAGTGGTAACACCTGAAACGAACTTTCTAAATATTGGAGAAAGAACCAATGTTGCTGGGTCTTTGAAATTCCTGCGTCTTATTAAAGAAGAAGAATACGAAGAGGCTTTAAGTGTTGCTCGAAACCAAGTGGAAGGTGGCGCTCAGGTTATCGACATTAACATGGACGATGGTTTGATCGACGGACTAGACGCCATGGTTACCTTTTTAAGGTTAGTTGCAGCCGAACCAGATATTGCTCGAGTTCCAATCATGATTGATTCCAGTAAATGGGAAATTATCGAAGCTGGATTGAAGAATGTACAAGGTAAATGTGTTGTAAACTCTATCAGTCTTAAAGAAGGAGAAGAGAATTTCATTAAACAGGCTACAACCATTAATCGGTATGGAGCTGCTGTTATCGTAATGGCGTTCGATGAAGATGGACAAGCGGATTCGTACGAAAGAAGAGTTGAAATCTGCGAGAAGTCGTACCGAGTATTAGTAGACAAAGTTGGCTTCGCACCACAAGACATTATTTTCGATCCGAACATTTTCCCAGTTGCAACAGGGATGGACGAGCACCGAAGAAACGCAATGGACTTCTTCCTAGCTACACGTTGGATTAGAGAAAACTTACCAGGAGCTCATGTAAGCGGTGGTGTTAGTAACGTGTCTTTTTCGTTTAGAGGAAACAACGGTGTTAGGGAAGCAATGCATTCAGCATTCTTATACCATGCCATTAAAGAAGGTATGGACATGGGTATTGTTAACCCGGCTTTGTTGGAAATCTACGATGAGATCCCAAAAGATTTATTGGAAAGAGTAGAAGATGTTTTACTTGACAGAAGAGACGATGCGACGGAAAGATTACTCGATTTTGCTGACTCCGTTAAAGGTGGAAAGAAAGAAGCTGCGCAAAATTTAGAATGGAGAGAAGGCACTTTGCAAGAACGAATGACGCATGCCCTAGTTAAAGGGATTGCCGATTATATCGTTGAAGATACAGAAGAAGCTCGCCAAGTAGTAGATATACCAATCCAAGTTATTGAAGGGCATTTGATGAAGGGAATGAGCGTTGTGGGTGACTTATTTGGCGCTGGGAAAATGTTCTTACCACAAGTTGTAAAATCTGCTAGGGTAATGAAAAAAGCCGTCGCCTACCTCCTACCATATATCGAAGAATCTAAAGAAGCAGGATCTTCAGCTGGTAAAGTCTTACTTGCAACAGTTAAAGGAGATGTACACGACATTGGGAAAAACATTGTTGGTGTAGTACTTGGTTGCAACAACTACGAAGTAATAGATTTAGGTGTGATGGTTTCTTGCGAAGAAATCTTACGCGTAGCAAAGGAAAAAGATGTTGATATAATTGGCCTTTCTGGACTAATCACTCCATCACTGGACGAGATGGTTTATGTAGCCAAAGAAATGCAACGAACTGGATTTAACATTCCATTATTAATTGGTGGAGCTACAACTTCTAAAGTTCATACGGCTGTTAAGATTGAAGAGCATTACGAAAATGATCAAACCGTTTATGTGCTTGATGCCTCACGATCCGTTACCGTTGTAGGCAGTTTGCTAAGCAAAGATAAAAAGGCTGCATACGTCGAAGAAAGAAAAAACGAATACGCGGATGTTAGACAAGCATATGCCAAAAAGAAGTCTGCAAAATCGTTGTTAACTATTAAGGATGCACGTGCGAATAAATACCAAGTAGATTGGAACAACTCCTCCCCTGTTAAGCCAGTTGTTGAAGGACTTAAAACATTCGATGATTACCCGTTAGCAGAAATCGCAGAATATATTGATTGGACTCCGTTCTTTACTACATGGGAGCTTTCCGGTAAGTACCCTAAAATTTTAACGGATGAGGTAGTTGGTGAACAAGCTACTATTCTATTAAAGGAGGCAAAAGAAATGTTGGCCAAAATCATTTCAGATAAATGGTTAACAGCAAAAGCCGTAATTGGCATTTGGCCAGCAAATGCAATTGACGATGATATAGAGGTTTATCAAGATGACAACCGAGATAAAGTTGAGGCACTATTTAGCAATGTTCGTCAACAAGGCAAAAAAGCAGCAAACATTCCAAATAGGTCGTTAACCGATTTTATCGCTCCTAAAGGAACCGGCATTGCAGATTACATTGGTGGATTTGCCGTAACATGTGGACATGGAATCGAAGAGCACATTGCTCGCTTTAATGCCGATCACGACGACTATCAATCTATTATGTTAAAAGCACTTGCCGATAGAATGGCAGAGGCATTTACCGAATTAATGCATGAACGTGTTCGTAAAGAATTTTGGGGATACAATAAGAATGAGGACTTGAACAACGAGAGCTTGATAAAAGAAGAGTACAAGGGTATCCGACCAGCTCCAGGATATCCTGCTTGTCCAGACCATAACGAGAAATCTGAGTTATTCCGAATGCTCGATGCAGAAGAGCATACAGGAATTAAATTAACAGAAAGTCTGGCCATGTATCCAGCAGCTTCTGTAAGCGGTATGTATTACTCACATCCCGATTCTAAATATTTCGGAATTGGTAAAATTGCCAAAGATCAAGTTGAAGAGTACGCAGAAAGAAAAGGAGTAGAATTTGAAGTGGCCGAAAAATGGCTTTCACATAACCTAGCATATTAAATAGAGAGAAATGAAAATTAAAGATCACATTGCACAAGCCGATAAGACCCTTATCTCTTTTGAACTGCTACCTCCACTAAAAGGAGAAAGCATCAACACTATTTTTAATACCATGGATACACTTGTAGAGTTCAGTCCATCTTTTATTGATATTACCTACCATCGTGAGGAGTATGTATACCAGAAAAGGGAGAATGGTTTATTGGAAAGAAAGTCCATAAAGAAACGTCCAGGAACAGTGAGTATCTGCGCAGCTATCATGAACAAGTATCAAATCGATGCAGTTCCTCATCTTATCTGTGGAGGATTTAGCGTAGATGAAACAGAAGATGCTCTTATCGACCTTGCCTTTTTAGGTGTGGACAACGTACTCGCTCTGAGAGGCGACCCTGAAAAAGGAAAAACAAATTT
>JABSPR010000275.1 GCA_013214975.1 Flavobacteriales bacterium | reverse complement strand
TTGTTGGACTGATGAGTATTGTAATTACGCCCTGATGAACTTCGATTTTATTAATAGTGTGATTGAAAAAGCTGCGAATGTATTGATTGTTACATGTTTTAATATACCTAAAGGAAACATACTAGAGCATTCGAAAGTGAGTACGATGATTATACCTCCAGTCCGAAGAGTTGCCAACTATGACGGAGTTCCATCTAATGAGAAAATCTTACCTGAGATTATGGAAGATTTGGAGAAAGAGATGTGTGCAGACTTACTTCCAGGATCTGTAGTACTGGTTTGTGCGGGATTTGCAGGAAAGTTTTTGTTGAAAGCGGCTAAGGACAGGGGGGCGGTAGCAATTGATTTTGGTTCTAGCGTAGATCATTTATTGGGACTTAAAACGAGAAATTTAGAGCTTCACACCTTATTTGATTAGGATGTTAGATGTTTTAATAACAAATTATTTATCACTCGTATTCATTGGCTGTGAATTGGTTTTTGTTTTGTTCTTTTGAGCTAAGATAATCGCGGCTACCATGAGTGTAAAAGTAGAAATTTGTCATATAACCACAGTGCATTCTCAAAATGATGTAAGAATATTTCATAAAGAATGTGCTTCTCTTGCTAAATATGGTTATAGTGTAACGCTTCTTGTCGCAAATGGTATTTCAGAGATGTCTTGCCGTGTAAATATTGTAGGCGTCCCAATTAAGACGAATTCCAGAATAGGACGAATTAGAAAAGCATCGAAAGTTCTTTATCAAGAAGCTTTAAAATTGAATTGTGATTTATACCATTTTCACGATCCAGAGTTTCTTCCATTCGCAAAGAAATTATACACCAAAGGAAAGACAGTTATATATGATGTTCATGAGGATATTCCTCGGCAAATATTGTCCAAATATTGGATTCCTCTTCCCTTTAGGAAAATTACTTCCGTATTATTTGAATATTATGAGAATAAAGTTTCCTCTCAGTTAAGTGCTGTTTGTGTCGCTACTCCTTTTATTTTAGAGCGATTTTATCGATTGAATAAGAATGCTATTAATCTCAATAATTATCCAATAGTAGAATCAAGTGAAATCAAAGAGAATAAGAAAAATGAAATATGCTATATAGGTGGATTGGATGAAAATCGTGGGATTTCGGAGCTTGTAATTTCGTTAGAGAACTTGGATGTTAAGCTGAATTTGGCTGGTAAATTTGAAAGTGATGCATATAAGTTGAGTCTTGAAAGGCTATCAGGCTGGAAAAATGTTATAGATCATGGCTTTGTAAACCGTAAAACAATTTCTGAAATACTCTCAATCTCTATGGCAGGAATAGTAACTCTTAGGCCAATAATCAATTACTTGGATTCTTTACCTGTGAAAATGTTTGAATACATGGCTGCAGGACTTCCTATAATTGCATCTGATTTCCCGCTATGGAAAACCATTATTGAGAACAATGAATGTGGTTTATGTGTTGATCCTTTGAATCCAAAAGCAATTACAAAAGCGATTAAATATTTGATAGATAATCCTGAAGAAGCTAAAAGAATGGGGGAGAATGGACAAAGGCTAATTCTTGAAAAGTACAATTGGAAGAATGAGGAAAAGAAGCTCTTGGAGTTATATGAATCCCTTTTACCTGAATAGATGAGATTGCTAATTTTAAGTCAGTATTACCCCCCCGAAACGGGAGCGCCACAGAATAGACTACATGGGTTGGCGGTAAACTTAAAAAGGTTAGGAGCAGTTGTAACTGTTTTAACAGCGATGCCTAATTACCCGAAAGGAGAAATCTATCCGGGTTACGAAACCCTTGATTACTTAAAGGAAGAAATAGATGGAATCGAAGTCCATCGGTCGTCTATTTATATCACCAAATCAAGATCTATTACTAAGCGATTGATTAATTATTTCTCATTTGTTTGGAGCTCTTATGATATTGGAAAAAGTAAATTAAGCAAAGAGTATGACTTTATATTATGTGAGTCACCTCCGTTATTTCTTGGGATTTCGGCTCTTATGCTATGCGCAAATAAAAATGCTAAGTTGATTTTTAATGTTTCGGATCTATGGCCGGAAAGCGCTGAAAAATTAGGACTAGTGAGTAATCCGCTTTTTTTAAGCCTGGCTAAAAAATTAGAAGAATACCTATATAGAAAGTCTGTTTTGATTTGTGGTCAAACTCAGGGGATAGTAGATGATATTTTAAAACGGTTTCCTGATAAAGAGCTTCATTGGTTTCCTAATAGCGTCGATACCGATCAAATAGATCCTGATAAAATCCAATCTATTTCTCGGAGTGATTATGGTTTTGAAGAAACGGATAAATTATTCATGTATGCAGGGATTATAGGCCATGCTCAAGGCTTAGAGATTATTGTTGAAGCCGCTAAACTATTGGAAACGAATTCGAATATTAAATTTATTTTAGTAGGAGATGGGCCTGAAAAGGAGGATCTTATGCACAGTGTTAAAAATAATAACTTATCAAACGTTTTGTTTTTTGATAGCATGCCTAAAGCCGAAGTAATATCATTATTGAAGTCAGTAGTGGCGACGATAATTCCTCTTAGAAAACTTGAATTATTTAAAGGGGCCATACCTTCAAAAATATTTGAATCTTTGGCAATGGCTAAACCTATTTTATTGGGTGTGGATGGAGAGGCAAAAGAACTTTTTATTAATGAAGGAAATGTGGGCTTGTATTTTAAACCTGAAGATGAAGTTGACCTGGCTAAGCAGATTAAAGTATTATTGGAAGATGAAGATCTTAGATATACATTAGGCAGTAACGGGAAATCGTTTGTGAAAGATAAATTTGATAGAAGTACCTTGGCTTATGAATTATATCAAAAAATCAGAATTCTATAATAATAAATGGATTTGTTAAATATCTGCTTCTGTGACTATCTTATGAGTGTTATTACTTTTATATATTTGGTTTTAGAAACAGTCTTCTTATAATGTATTAACTTAAATCTGAAGAAATGATTCCTTTTTCACCTCCCCGAATGGACCAAGATATAATTGACGAAGTAACATCTGTGTTGAAATCGGGATGGATTACAACCGGGCCTAAAACCAAACAATTCGAACAAGAACTCACTAAATATTGCGGTAACCGATCTACAGCATGTGTGGGTTCGGCAACTGCTGGATTAGAACTGGTGCTTCGGTGGTTTGGCGTTGGAGAAGGAGACGAAGTGATTTTACCAACCTATACTTATTGTGCGACAGCAAATGTTGTGGTGCATTGTGGTGCGAAACCTGTTTTTGTAGATGTAGGAACCGACTTTAATATTACTGTTCAAAATATTCGAGAAGCGATCACCGAAAAGACTAAGGTAATAATGCCGGTAGATATTGGAGGCGTACCATGCGACTATGATCAAATAAATGAATTGGTGAGGGGGCAAGATGTTGCCTCTATGTTTAATGCAAGTACGGAGAACCAAGAAAAGCTTGGTCGAATGCTAGTTTTGGCCGATGCTGCACATTCAATTGGTGCAAAATATAAATCTAAGCGATCGGGAAGTCTTACGGACATGACAGTATTCTCTTTCCATGCTGTTAAGAATTTGGTAACTGCCGAAGGTGGGGCGATCTGTATTAATCTTCCTAGTCAATTCGATGTAGATGAATTGTATAAATCCTTTTGCATATCCTCGTTACACGGTCAGAATAAAGATGCTTTAGCAAAAACAAAAGTAGGATCCTGGGAATACGATATTATAGACGCCGGTTACAAATGTAATATGACGGACATTCAAGCTGCAATTGGTTTGGTAGAATTGAAGAGATATGATTCTGATATGCTTGTGCGTCGGAAATCAATTTTCGATCAATACGTCGAATTGTTTAGTTCATATTCGTGGGCTCAAATACCCGATGCACGTCCAGAAGACAAGGAATCTTCTTACCATTTATTTATGCTTCGGATAAAAGGAGTAAGCGAAAAACAAAGAAATTTAATAATTGATGAGATATTTAGGCTAGAGGTTTCCGTTAACGTTCACTTTAAACCTTTACCAATGATGTCTTTTTATAAATCAAGGGGATATGACATAGCCGATTATCCCGTCAGTTATGATAATTACAGTAGAGAAATATCATTACCTATTTATTATAATTTGAGTGACAAGGATGTCTTAAAAGTAGCAGAAGCCGTTGTTCAATCTGTTGAGTTGATATTGAATTAACGAATGACAAAGAGGCTATTCGATATAGTTTTTTCAATTCTGGGAATGGCTTTTCTTTTCCCTTTGTTCCTGGTTTTGGGTGTTTTCTTAGTATTAGATTCTGGTTTCCCAATTATCTATCGTCAAAAAAGAGTGGGGCTTAATAATATTGATTTTACTCTTTTTAAACTTAGGTCGATGAGTTCAGCGGCAGATACAAAAGGTTTCCTGACTGTTGGGAATGACGACATTAGAATAACACCTTTTGGGAAGATATTAAGACGGTTTAAACTAGATGAATTACCTCAATTAATAAATGTCTTTAATGGCACTATGAGTTTTGTTGGGCCAAGGCCTGAAGTAAGAAAGTACGTTGATCTTTATTCTACTGATCAATTGTATGTACTAACGGTTAAGCCTGGAATTACAGATGTTGCTTCGATTGTTTTTATAAATGAGAATGAACTTTTAAAAGAAGCAGTAGATCCGGATAGAGAATATATTAATAAGATAATGCCTACTAAATTGGCTTATAATCTGGAATATATCTCTGAACAGTCTTTCTTTTACGACATTGTTCTAATTCTAAAAACAATAGGAAAAATATTTCGCTAGGAACTATTTGTTTCTATTTAAAATATCTAAAAACATAGAAAGTTCTTCTGCTTTGTCTGTTTTGTCTAGTTTTTTATAAGATTCGATTAATCCCATAAGCATCCTTTTAATAACAGTTTTAGTAGAGCATATTTCGAAGTAAGATTCTTGTGGCTCCAACTTTATGTGATTCAAAAACTCAATAATTTGCTTTTGAGGAAAAACTACGCCCTTACTAAATGGATCTATATAAAACATGACATCACTTCCTATTTCATCTTTCGATTCTAATAGGCCCGACTCATCTCTATATCCAAGAATGAAATTTTCAGGAAGGTTTACACCATATATTGGTAGTCCTAGTTCCTGAGCAATAGTCATATATAGAATGCAAAGAGTAACGGAGTTGCCTTTTTTTGATTCTAATACTTCGTTTATGTAGTAATTAGTGGGAGAGGTTATGTTTTTTAAATTTCCTTTAAATCCCAAAGTTGTAAATAGGATTCTATTTATTACACTTACTTTTTCAAGGGCGGTTAAATTGTCATTTAATTCAAGCCAAATAATTTTTTTTATTTTTTCCAATTGGTTGTAAACCAAATCTTCATCTAGATCAGGATATTGATACTTAGCAATAAGTAAAGATGCCTTTAGTAGTTCCGGGTTTGACGCTTTGAAATGCTTTTCAAACGAACTGAGAAGATCGTTGAACTGAATATCGTGTATGAGATATTCAATTCGTTCTTGGATGAGCTTGTTTAAGGTGTTTTCCCAGGTATTCTCCAGCATAGGAATAATCTCCTCGCCATAAGTCATAAGTTCGCCCTTTATTTGGACGTAAACCTTCTCGTCGGGATCATCTAATAAATCAATAAGTGCATTTAACTGACTTGTCATAAGACTCTTTTACCTTTTTTAATAATGCAATTTTAGCAGATAAACCAATCTCTAAATTGGTGTCAGGCGATATTTTTCAACACCACACTCTTTATAATGTCCTAATCAAAGGGCTGTTATACTTAACTAAATGAGGTCAAAATTGTTAGAAGAAAGGAGATTCTGAGTATAAAATGCATTAAATTTGTCTCAATTAATAGGCGGGTTATTTCGTGTTATTGAATATTATAAAAAGTTTAAGATGGGAGGAAAAAAGAATATGTTAGTTGGAATTGCTTTCTCAAAGCAATCGATGTTGATTTTAGAAGAAGCCTGTGTATTTGCAAAAGCGGCTAATTCGGGAATAACATTACTATATGTTAATTCTCCTAAGGGTATTTTTGATAGCTCGTCGGATGCTGATAGGAATGTAGCAAGAACCGCTATTGAAGAAAAATTGGAAGATTTAGCAAGATCTACAACTAAGAAAACCGGTTTAGATGTTGTTACAAAAATCGTTGAAGGAAAGGTCTACGATAAAATTATTGAAGTATCAAATAAACTAGGCGTTGATTTAGTATTTATGGGAACTAATCAAGAATCTGGAATGAAAGGATTTATTGGTTCTAATGCATTAAAAGTTGTAAGAGGAACTTACTGTCCGGTAATTACTATAAATAAAGAGGTAGAACCTCATAATTGTGATGTGATTGTTGTGCCATTAGATCTAACTAAAGAAACAAGAGAGAAGGTTTCCAACGCTATTCAGTATGCTAAATATTTCGATTCAACTCTGAAAATAGTTTCTGTCTTAGAATCGGATGAAGAAGAGGTAGTAAAGAAGTTGATGAATCAACTAAGAATTGAGAAAGGTTTTATCGAAGAGAAAGGTGTAAACTGTACGGCAGAAGTAATTAAAGTGTCAAGTTCTAACGAGAAATTTTCAAAAGTGATTATAGACTATTCTAAAAAGAATAATGCGGATCTGATTATGATTATGACGCAACAAGAAAATGAAATAACAGAATTTTTTATTGGATCATCTGCTCAGCAAATTATTAATAATTCTGAAATTCCAGTAATGAGTATTGTTCCTTCACCGACTAGGTCAGGGTTAATTTCTAATAATTTCTAGAAAAATACAGAGTGTAATTTAAACAGGCCTCTATATATGATGGCCTGTTTTTTTTATGTCGAAATAATTATAAATGACAGCTGAGATAATAACCATAGGCGATGAAATTCTGATAGGTCAAGTTGTTGACACTAACTCTGCATGGATGGGAAGTCTCCTTGAAAAAAATGGGTTGAAAGTAATTCAGATCACAAGTATCTCAGATGAGAAAGACGCAATTATCAATGCATTATTAAATGCTAAAAAAAAGGCGGACGTTATATTGATAACAGGAGGGTTGGGACCAACAAATGATGACATCACCAAAAAGTCCTTGGCTGATTATTTTGGAGTCGGTATGGTTTTTAATAAGGAAGTATACCTAGATGTAGAAAATGTCTTTACTGGCTTTAATTCTACGGTTTCTGAAATAAATAGGCATCAGGCCGAAGTCCCTTCAAATTGTATTGCATTAAGAAATGCTTATGGCACAGCACCTGGAATGTGGTTCGATGAGAGCAATACTATATATATATCTTTACCAGGGGTCCCTTATGAAATGAAAGGTTTAATGCTCAATGAAGTATTACCGCGGTTGAAAGAAAGGTTTGCGCTACCTACTATTATACATAAAACAATTCTAACATATGGTATAGGCGAATCAAAACTAGCAGAAATGCTAGTATATTCTGAGAAAAGATTAAACTCAAAAGGAATTAAACTGGCATATCTACCTGCTCCAGGGTTAGTCCGGTTAAGATTAACAGGGAGTAAAGAAGTTGAAATTAACTCTGTATTGGAAGAGATTCTAGAAGTAATAGGATATTACGTTTTTGGGTATAATGATGAAACTTTGGAAGAGGTGGTTGTTAATCTTCTTCTTGAAAACAATAGAACATTAAGTGCTGCTGAAAGTTGCACTGGAGGTTATCTATCACATTTAGTAACTAGCGTTTCTGGATGTTCAAAAGTATACCAAGGCAGTATTATTGCTTATAAGAATGAAATAAAGTATTCCGAATTGGATGTTGATCTTAGAATAATAGAAGAATATGGAGCAGTAAGTAAAGAAGTTGTTGAAAAAATGGCATTAGGTGCAATAAAGAAAATGAATTCTGATTATTCCATTGCGACTACTGGAATTGCTGGGCCATCTGGTGGTACGGATGATAAACCGGTAGGAACTGTATGGATAGCAGTGGCTTGTGGAGAAAGAGTTGAATCCAAAAAGTTGAAGTTTGGAGACAATAGAGAGAGGAATATTAGAAGAACAGCCCTTGCTTCTTTAGATATGTTGAGAAGAGAGATAATTAAGTATAAATAATATGTGCTGGATAATAATAAATTCCTTTATATTTGCACTCCTTTAAATGAAACTATAAGAGAAGATGTCAAGAATTTGTCAAATCACCGGAAAGGCAGTAATGTCGGGAAACAACGTTTCTCACTCAAAAAGAAGAACTAGAAGAAAGTTTTATCCTAACCTTCAAACAAAGAAGTTCTTTATTCCAGAGGAAGATAAGTTCATTACTTTGAAGATATCGGCTAAGGGAATTAGAATTGTGAATAAGAAAGGAATAGCGGAAACCTTGAAAGTAGCTAAAGCTAAAGGTTTTTATAAATAGTTTATTGCGCTTAATAAAAAGAGATGGCAAAGAAAGGAAATAGAGTACAGGTTATTTTACAGTGCACAGAGCACAAAGAAAGTGGAATGCCAGGAATGTCGAGATACATTACTACAAAGAATAAAAAGAACTCACCTGAACGTATTGAGTTAAAGAAATACAATCCAGTGTTGAAAAAACACACGGTTCATAAAGAAATTAAATAATAAGCTATGGCTAAGAAAGTAGTTGCAACGTTAGGAAAAGGTGGTGGAAAGGATTTTACCAAAGTTATCAAGTTGGTTAAGATGAGAGGTAACGGAGCTTACCAATTTAAATCTGAGATTGTTCATAAGGATAAAGTTGCTGACTTCTTTGCTAAGAAATAAGTAACAAACGAAATTGAATTAAAAGCTTCTTTCTAAATTGAGAGAAGCTTTTTTTATATTTAGATATGATATTTCACGCATTTTTCGGTTTATTCTCTAAAGAGAAAAAAGAAGACTTAGATAAAGGGCTTGAAAAAACGAAAGAAAGCGTTTTTTCGAAAATAAGCCGTGCAATTGTCGGAAAAACTACTGTTGATGCAATTGTATTAGATGACCTAGAAGAAATATTAGTTACATCGGATGTTGGAGTTGCTACAACTTTAAAGATTATTGAAAAAGTTGAAGAAAGAGTGTCTAAGGATAAATACTTAGGAACGTCAGAATTAAATAGAATACTTAAGGAAGAAGTAGGTAATCTTCTTGAAGAAATTGATTCTGGAAATGAGACTGAATTCACAATTCCTGATAACCATAAGCCTTATGTTATTATGGTTGTCGGTATAAATGGTGTAGGAAAAACAACGACTATTGGTAAACTCGCCCATCAATTTAAAAAGAGCGGAAAAAGTGTTTTGATTGGAGCCGCAGATACGTTTAGAGCTGCTGCAATTGAGCAATTACAGGTCTGGGCAGAAAGAGCGGATGTTCCTATCGTTGCACAGAAAATCGGTGCTGATCCAGCCTCCGTTGCATACGACACTTTGGAATCGGGTAAAATGCAGAATTCGGATGTTATATTAATCGACACTGCGGGAAGATTACATAACAAGGTTAATCTGATGAACGAACTTTCTAAAATTAAAAAAGTGATGCAAAAACTAATCCCCGATGCTCCTCACGAAGTTCTGTTAGTTTTAGATGCTTCAATTGGTCAGAATGCTATAGAGCAGGCGAGGCAATTTTCTAATGCTACTGAGGTAACGGCTTTGGCCATGACAAAATTAGATGGAACTGCGAAAGGTGGTGTGATTCTGGGTATATCAGATCAATTTAAAATACCAGTCAAGTATATTGGTCTCGGTGAGAAAATAGAAGACTTACAGGTGTTTAATAAAAAAGCGTACGTCGACGCTCTATTTGGTTCGTAAACCATGAAAACAAAAACACTCAAAAAGAATAAGGTCAATGTTATCACATTAGGCTGTTCTAAGAATATTTACGATTCGGAAGTCCTAATGGGGCAACTCAGAAACAATAAATACGATGTTGTTCATGATTCGAATGATGATGATGTAAGTACTGTAATTATTAATACATGTGGCTTCATAGAAACAGCTAAGGAAGAATCGATTGATACTATTCTTACTTATGCCCAGGGGAAAAAGGATGGATTAATAGATAAGGTTTATGTAACTGGATGTTTATCTGAGAGGTATAGAGATGACCTTATAAAAGAGGATCTTGGAGTAGATGGCTTTTTCGGGACTAAAGACTTACCACGTTTACTTAAAACATTAAAGGCTGACTATAAAAAGGAATTGCTAGGCGAACGTCTACTTACTACGCCATCCCATTATGCATTTTTCAAAATATCGGAAGGTTGCGATAGACCATGTTCGTTTTGTGCAATTCCAATAATGAGAGGTAAGCACGTTTCTATTCCAATAGAAGAATTGATTACGCAGGCGGAATCATTGGTAAATAACGGTACGAAAGAACTGATACTAATAGCTCAGGATTTAACTTACTATGGATTAGATTTATATAAAAAGAGAAACTTAGCTGCCTTGTTAGAAAGACTTTCTGAGGTTAAAGGACTTGAGTGGATTCGATTGCATTATGCTTTCCCGTCCGGTTTTCCTGAAGATATTTTGGAAGTAGTAAAGGCGAAATCAAATATTTGTAATTATCTCGATATTCCACTACAGCATATCTCTGATGAGATTTTAGCCAGTATGCGGCGAGGTACTACGAAAGAAAAAACTAGTTCGTTAATTAAACGAATTAGAGAGCAAGTTCCAGGAATTACTATTCGTACAACACTCATTACGGGCTATCCTGGTGAAACAGAAGAGCATTTTCAAGAGATGTTACAATGGGTAATTGATACTCGTTTTGATCGGTTAGGTGTTTTCCCATATTCTCATGAAGAAGATACGCATGCCTATAAGCTAGAAGACAATGTGCCCGAGGAAGTGAAGCAAAGAAGAGCCGATGAAATAATGGAGGCACAGAGTCATATTTCATTTGAGCTAAATGAAGCGAAAATTGGGAATGAATACCGTGTTCTAATTGATAGAAAAGAGGAGGGTAGCTACATTGGCAGAACTGAGTTTGACAGTCCTGATGTTGATAATGAAGTGATTATTGACTCTTCCCTTAGAGATTTGAAAGTAGGTGATTTCTATAATGTTAAAATTGACTCGGCAGAGCATTACGACTTATTTGGTCATGTTGTATAATACTTCATATCTATGTTGAAGGCGGATATTAGAAAGAAATTCTCAAAAGTTAGACTAGGTTATAATACGAAAGAAATGAAGTCTTTTAGCCAAAGTATTTCGGATGCTTTCTTTAGCGAAATAGACTTAACTGGTGTTAAAAATGTTCATGCATTTTTACCGATGATATCCAAAAACGAAATCGATACACAACTAATTGTTAATAGACTTTGGAATGAGTTTCCAAACATTAAAACAATTACCTCTGAAAGTGATTTTGAAACAATCACTATGAAAAGCCTGCTCTTTAATAATGAAACCAAGTTTGAAGATGACGATTGGGGGATCCCTACACCCACAGATGCCACTCCGTTTAATGATAATGAGATTGATTTAATATTAGTTCCATTATTGGCTTTCGATTTAGATGGTATGCGAGTGGGTTATGGCAAAGCATTTTATGATAAATTTCTTGCAAACTGTAAGCCCGATATAATTAAAGTAGGAGTTTCTATACTAGATCCAGTTGATGTGATTGATGATGTATACGAACATGATATCCCCCTAACTTGCTGTATAACACCATCTCGGTTCTATCGTTTCGAATAGGATTTTCCATATCAAAAAAAACATTGATAATATTTACCCTAACTTGATAGCAATAAATTAGGCCAATACGAGTTTTGACTCGTATATACTCTTTAGGTAGCAGGCCTATCTGAGTATTTTTATTCACTTTAAATATTATCGTACATATGCAAATAAATATCCAAGCGATACATTTCGATCCAAAAGGACAATTAGTTGAGTTAATTGAATCTAAAGTTGAAGGACTTCAGAAACTCGGTGACATTAGTTCTTGTGAAATTTTCCTAAAATTAGAAGGATCCAGTTCTGTTAGGAATAAACAAGTAGAAATTAAAATTAAAGCTTCAAATACAACATATTTTGCGAAGTCTGATGCAGAATCCTTTGAGATTGCAACAGACCAGGCTGTGGAAGGGATGAGAAGACAATTAAGAAAGCAAAAAGGTAAAGTGCTTAATTATTAATTAGAAGATAAAATATATAAAACCCCTAGGAAGTATCTTCTTAGGGGGTTTTTAATGTTTTAAAACAGAGGGCTATTTGGTAAGCTTCTTATTCTCTTGCCTTTTTTCCATATTTTTCTTTCTACGTTGTTGGGCATTTTGTTTCTTTTTTCTTTGCGCTGTTCGTTTAGTATAAGATTCTTCCATTCTAAAATAGATAACAACTTTCTTCGCAGATATTACTCCTAATAATTCATTGCTGAATTCTTTTTCATACCTAACTTCTGCTTCCTTTAGAGATAATCTTTGGTTTAGCATTTCTATTCCTCTCTCATCACTTACTTCTCTTGCTCGTTCTTTTCTTAGTTCTCTTATTTGTGATCGGATACTCTTTGATCGTTCTATATAAGTGTCACCAATAACCCAAAACTTTATTGAGTCTTCACTAGAAAGCTCTAAGCGCTTTGTCATTATTTTTCGCTTCTTGTTTTGTTCTAATTCTTTTTCTTCAGCTAAAGAAGAATCGAGTAGCGTGGTTTCTGTTTGGCTTGTCTCGACAGTGCTATCAATCCTTGTTTCAAAATCATTGTTTGATTCAAGATCTTCAACGCCGTTATAACAGCTTAATATTAATGAGATTAAGCTGGTTGCTACAAGGTAAGAAAATGCATTTAGTCTCATTTTCGTGCAATTGCTTTTTGAGCTTTCTCTACAATTTCAGAGGTGCTTATGCCATACTTCTCCATTAATTCGTCTGCAGTACCACTTTCACCAAAAGTATCTTGCACAGCAACCATTTCTAGAGGAGTAGGGGTGTTTAATGCAAGAACTTGTGCAATACTATCGCCTAACCCACCATTCATTTG
>JABSPR010000274.1 GCA_013214975.1 Flavobacteriales bacterium | reverse complement strand
TGCCAGAATATCTTCGCGATAATTAGAACCTAGTACAAAAACATATTGATCCAATGGCCAAACTGGCTTCGAAATCCCATAGTAGGAGAGGAGCTCATATGTAACAGGCGTGGAGCTGTATTCCGACGCATTCCCATTAATAAACTCTAGATCTCCAGTTTTATTCTTCTCAAACCATTCTGAATATTTGTATTCGTCTAGCGTTAGATCTTCTTTGGGTTTAAAATAGTTTTTTAAACCCACTTTGAAAATGTGTTTGAGCTTGGTTTTGAATTCGTATCGAAATGGTCTAATATCGCAACTCATAGGACTCTTTATGTAATCTTCATTCGACTGATCCGCGATATACCTGTTCACCGACTTAGGTACGATCGATTTCATTGCTAATTCATAATCCATGACAGAAGGGAGGCTTACTGACACACTGTACCCACGCTTTTCAAATTTCTTTTTTAGCATTCTTTCCTTCCATAGACAATACGCCTCCAGTTGATTAGGACTAACATTGAGCACTGGGTAATCATTAAAAAACGGGTGCCAATTGTAACATTTTTTTTCAAAGTCATTTAAGCAGCTGTTTGATTCGATCAATCCGGTTGTGTCTGGGTAAATTTCGATCATTTTACCCTGTCGGTTTGGATATTGAATGACATCCACCATCAAATCATTCTTATAAACTAGAGCTTCGCTACCCGAATGGTAATAGAGTGGCTCTAAGGCTAGGTACCAACTTTCATTCATTCTAAAGGCTAAATTCGATTCAAATGGTCGCTTTAAACCATAGACTTCATAATTCTCTTGCATCATTTTAGGGTCAAGGGAATCGCGTTCTTTTTGAGAGCAATTAAGCAAAGACATTTCCAAGCTATCATTATTGACGTTCCAGTACGCATAGTGTAAAATCGCGGAATCACCAACATAACGAGTAAACTCGCGATAATCAGAATTGCTAACTTCAGTTTTAGAAAAGTAATACGGTCGTAAAAATTCGTTAACAGAACCTTGAAGCTTTTCACTTCTAAATATTTGATGCGCGCGTTCCGTTGAATCCAATAGGTGCGGAAACACTTTGAAATAATCAACTTTCTTGAAATATTTTGGACCCGGAATAGGCAGAGTGTCAAGATTATCAATTCTCTTAACTGGTGTCCTTACTAAGTCGAGCAAGAGTTTTCTTCGTTGCACATTGATAATAGAGTCCTTGGTTTTTTGTTTTTCAATTTCAGCAAAATTGTATCTGGCGGCTAAACGCTTTTTATTATGATCAGAAATATCTTGGAATTTCAAACCTCTTTTAAGTCTTAATTCATCAATCGATAATTCTCTATCACTTGACCCTTCATACACCGCTATTAAGTCGTTATACACGAATTCAGTAATTTCCATGTAATAATTGAGCGGATATTTATACGACTCGAGTTTAGACATACTACTATGAGAGGCAACTGTGAAAAGGCTATCCTCATAGACTAGGCTCTCAGGATTAACGCGAACCATGCCCGGAATTCTACTTTTATAAGAAGTGTTCGGAGACAATTTGTAGTGACCGTTCGCAGCATAAATAATTCCTTCGTTATTGGATTGACTCATCTGTGGAATAAATTCTATGTAGGCGGAATCGACTTGTGCGGAACCAGTATGATTTAATGATGAAACGAGAAATAGTAGCAGGAGAGTTGAAAGTTTCATGACTTCAATATAAGTAAACTGCCGAAAATGAAAAGGT
>JABSPR010000273.1 GCA_013214975.1 Flavobacteriales bacterium | reverse complement strand
TACCACCTACAAAAAGCATAGCCAAGACTGGGGCTTTAAAGATGTTAATACCGTCGAATCCTGTAAAAGTTACATATGCAGCAAATAATGCCAACGATGTAAGCGCTGCGGAAGCAATTGCAAACCCTTTTCCTGTAGCCGCGGTTGTATTTCCCACTGAATCCAAAATATCCGTTCTTTCCCTTACAATCGGCTCTTGTTCACTCATCTCAGCAATACCACCTGCGTTATCTGCAATAGGTCCAAATGCATCAATTGCTAACTGCATAGCTGTTGTAGCCATCATCGCAGAAGCTGCCAACGATACGCCATAAAACCCTGCGAATGCATACGAAGTCCAGATTGCAGCTGCAAATAATAGCACAGAAGAGAAAGTAGAAATCATTCCAGTTGCTAAACCTGCAATTATGTTTGTTCCTGCACCAGTACTAGACTGTTGAACAATTTTCAAAATTGGAGCAGAACCTAAACCTGTATAGTACTCTGTAAAAGAAGATATCGCCGCACCCACAACCAGTCCGACAAGACAAGCATAAAATACTCTCATTGAAGAAATATCCTGC
Organism: Flavobacteriales bacterium; assembly: GCA_013214975.1. Lineage (NCBI taxonomy): Bacteria > Pseudomonadati > Bacteroidota > Flavobacteriia > Flavobacteriales > Flavobacteriales bacterium. The sequence goes on along the minus strand of JABSPR010000273.1, from coordinate 12,036 downwards.
ATTCCTTCACCAAAGAAAGACATCTGCATTGTTTCAGGCAACATCCATTTCACCAGTACAAAACACGAAACAGCAACTAATGCAATAGAAGCCCAGTTACCAATATTCAATGCCTTTTGCACCTCTTTCTCTTTAGCATCATTAGAAGAGATCTTTACTAAGAACGTACCTATAATAGAAATGATAATACCAAAACCAGCAATTGCCATTGGTAATAAAATCGGTCCAATTCCGCCAAATGCATCATTAATTGCACCTCCCATGTCTTCAATTACATAATTACCCAAAACCATCGCTGCTAGAACAGTTGCAACATATGAACCAAATAAATCTGCTCCCATACCAGCTACATCCCCAACATTATCACCAACATTATCTGCGATAGTCGCCGGATTCCGAGGATCATCTTCCGGAATACCTGCTTCAACTTTACCAACTAGATCAGCCCCAACATCTGCAGCCTTAGTATATATCCCACCTCCAACACGAGCAAACAGAGCAATAGATTCAGCTCCTAATGAGAAACCAGCTAATGTTTCCAAAACAACAGTCATGTCAGTAGTATTTGTCCACACACCACCCATGAATTTATGATAGAATAGAATAAAAAAGGCGGTTAGACCTAAAACAGCCAATCCTGACACCCCCAATCCCATAACAGTACCACCACCGAAAGACACATTTAGTGCATCTGGCAAACTTGTTTTTGCAGCTTGTGTTGTTCTAACGTTTGTTTGAGTCGCGATTTTCATCCCCATGTTTCCTGCAAAGGCAGAAAATATAGCGCCAATTACAAATGCTACTACTATAAGGATGTGTGTTGTCTCAACTACCATTGAAACACCTGCTAATACGATACTTGCTCCAACTACAAACATTGCCAACAATCTATACTCAGCTTTTAAGAAAGCCAACGCGCCTTCATATATATGATCGGCAATTTCTTTCATCTTACCATCACCTGCATCTTGCTTCATTACCCATGACTTTTTAATCATCATATAGATAAGACCGGATATTGATAAAATTATCGGTAAATAAATAGCTATTGATTCCATACGCTTGTTTTTGAATTTATTTTAAGGCGACAAATGTATCACATCTATGGGCGAATACAAACTTTTTAACCCTACTTGTACATCACTTCCTTCACGGCGGCAATCAATCTTCCGACATTTGGAAGTGACGCTTCTATTAAAGTGGGGGCATATGGAAGAGGTACATCCATCTGATTAACTCGAATTATATGCGCATCTAAATAGTCAAATGCTTCACGTTGAATTTTAAATGCTACTTCTGTTAGCACATTGGCAAGTGGCCAAGCTTCCTCAAGCATAACTGCTCTATTCGTTTTTTTAACCGACTCTATTACTGTCTTATAATCTATAGGTCTAACCGACCTTAGGTCAATTATCTCAATCGAGATACCTTCTTTCTCTAATTCTATTGCGGCCTGATGTGCGATTTTAATAATCTTACCATAAGAAACAACCGTTACATCTGTACCTTCTCGAACAACATCAGCTACACCTATTGGAATTAGATATTCCCCATCAGGCACTTCTCCTTTATCTCCATACATTTGCTCAGACTCCATGAAAATCACAGGATCTTCATCTCTAATTGCCGATTTCAACAGACCTTTTGCATCCATTGGATTTGATGGCACTACAACTTTTAATCCCGGGCAGTTAGCAAACCAGCTTTCAAATGACTGAGAATGCTGAGAACTCAATTGCCCTGCCGAACCTGTTGGCCCCCGAAATACAATAGGACAATTAAATTGACCTCCGGACATAGACATAATTTTTGCAGCAGAATTAATTACTTGATCTATCGCAACTAAAGAAAAATTAAAAGTCATGAATTCAATAATAGGCCTAAGATCATGCATTGCAGAACCAACTCCAATTCCTGCAAAACCAAGCTCAGCAATCGGTGTATCAATTACTCTTTTAGCACCAAATTCATCAAGCATACCTTGACTTACCTTGTAGGCACCATTATATTGAGCAACCTCTTCACCCATCAAATAGACATTTTCATCACGTCTCATTTCTTCGCTCATTGCTTCTCCTAAGGCTTGTCTAAATTGAATCTCTCGCATCTCTAATTAAATGGGTACAAACAATATTTATATTGCAAATCAGGTTTATGTAAAACTAATTTATTCCAATTGATTAGAATACGAGTCCTGCAGAATTTTGATTCAGTTTAGCTAACTTTACGTTATCATTCTCGTAAAGCAGAACGTACTTTATCTATTTATATAGATTATTGAAATTGTATAGAACTAAACTTAGTAAAAGCTAAATGGCACTTAACTCCACAAGTGTCTTTTTAAATAGATGAAAAAAATAAAACTAGAAATATCTGGGTTATCGTATAGCCAAACACAAGCAGGCGCATATGCATTAGTTCTAGGTGAGGTTAATGGAAACAGAACCCTACCTATTATCATAGGTGGATTTGAAGCTCAAGCAATTGCTCTGGAGCTGGAGAAAATGAAACCAAGCAGGCCTTTAACACATGATTTATTCAAAACTTTTGCAGATTCATTTCAAATAAAAGTTTCCGAAGTAATAATTCACAGTTTAAAAGAAGGCGTATTCCATTCAAAGATGAAATGCAAGAAAGGAGATGAAGAGGTTGAGATCGATACTAGAACATCAGATGCTATTGCACTGGCAGTTCGCTTTAATTGCAATATATATACTTATGAGGATATCCTCTCCGCATCAGGAATTGTACTTAACGAAGATGACCTTACAGAATCACCTGATACCAATTTTAAAGAGAATCCCATTATTGAAGACTCTTCTGAAAATATTTCAAAGCTCTCTGTTAAAGAACTCGAAAAAGAATTGAAGTCGGCTCTTGAGAAAGAAGACTATGAGCGCGCTGCAGCCTTACGCGATAAAATCACTATGTTCAAAGAGAAATAAAAGAACATGCAGGTTTATCTAGACTTACTGAAAGACATTCTTGAAAACGGAGAGAATAAAGGAGACCGAACAGGTACCGGTACAAGAAGTGTATTTGGTCGCCAAATAAGATTCGACCTTTCTAAGGGCTTTCCAATGGTTACCACAAAAAAGTTGCACCTCCGTTCAATTATAATTGAGCTACTGTGGTTTCTAACAGGAGATACCAACATTAAATTCTTAAAGGAGAATAATGTTTCTATTTGGAACGAATGGGCCGATGAAAATGGAAACCTCGGGCCAGTCTATGGCCATCAGTGGAGGTCGTGGCCATCTAAAAGCGGCGACATCGATCAAATTACAGATTTAGTAAACAGCTTAAAAAGCAACCCTGACTCTAGACGTCACATTGTTTGCGCTTGGAATGTTGGCGATATTGAAAATATGGCATTACCTCCTTGCCATTGCTTGTTCCAATTTTACATTGCCAATAACAAACTTTCATGCCAACTGTACCAACGTAGTGCTGACGTTTTTCTAGGTGTACCCTTTAACATAGCCTCATATGCCCTATTAACTCAAATGTTAGCGCAAGTCTGTAATTTAGAATTGGGTGTGTTTGTTCACACATTTGGTGATGTACATCTTTATTCGAACCATTTCGAACAAGCCAAAGAGCAACTCGAACGAACTGCATATCCTCTCCCTAAAATGAATATCAATCCTAACGTAACGGATATTTTCAATTTCAAATACGAAGACTTTGAATTAACTGATTATCAGGCACACCCGACTATCAAAGCACCCATAGCTGTATAATGAAACTATCAATTATTGTAGCTGTTGCAGAGAATGGTGTAATCGGACATAACAATGATATGATTTGGCATTTACCTGCGGATCTTAAGCATTTCAAGGCAATTACTAGCGGTCATCATATTATTATGGGGCGTAAAACTTACGAGTCGCTAGGACGCCCCTTGCCAAATAGAACCAATATTGTTATTAGCAGAAATGAAAACTTTGTTAGTGAAGGTTGCGAAAACGTAACTTCACTTGACGCAGCAATTGCTTTAGGGAAAGATGAGGAAGAGGTATTTATTATAGGCGGAGCCCAAATCTATACGGAAGCAATAAAAAAGTGTGACAACTTATATTTAACTCGGGTACACCAAAAATTCGAAGGTGAAATATCTTTTCCTAAATTCAATTTAGATGACTGGACCAAGGAGAGCAATGAGTTTCATAGTGAAGACAGCCGAAATGCCTATTCCTATTCATTTATCCACTACAAGCGTAAAGACTAAGCTACTTTTAGCTTATTTACAGAAACCTTATTCAACTTTTCCTGAGCGTATCGCAAGGTGATTTTAAGTTCCTTCACCTTACTGTCTGAAGGTGAATCAAACATTGCATCCAATAATATGGCCTCGCAAATAGAACGCAATCCTCTTGCACCCAATTTAAATTCTAATGCTTTCTCAACAACAAGATCCAATACATTTTTATCAATAGAGAGTTTAATACCATCCATCTCAAAAAGCTTTATGTACTGCTTAATCAATGAATTATTAGGTTCTGTTAAAATTCTTCTTAACGCAAATTCATCTAATGGCCTAAGATATGTTAGAACAGATAACCTTCCTATAAGTTCCGGAATCAAACCAAATCCTTTTAAATCCTGTGGTGATACATACTGAAGAATTTCTTCTTCATCATATTTTTCAATATCGTTGGAAGTATCATAACCAATAGCTTTAACCCTTAAACGTTTTTGAATTATCTTATCGATACTGTCAAAGGCACCTCCACAGATAAATAATACATTTTTAGTATCTACAGCTATTAATTTTTGTTCTGGGTGCTTTCTTCCGCCTTGGGGAGAAACATTAACTACAGAGCCCTCTAGAAGCTTTAACAAAGCTTGCTGAACTCCTTCACCAGAAACATCACGAGTGATGGATGCATTATCTCCTTTTCTAGCAATCTTATCAATCTCATCAATAAATATGATGCCCTTCTCGGCAGACTTTACATCGTAATCGGCAGTTTGCAGAAGTCTTGAAATTATACTTTCCACATCTTCCCCAACATAGCCAGCTTCTGTAAGAACTGTTGCATCCGCCACGCAAAATGGAACATTTAACATTTTCGCGATTGTTTTGGCAAGTAATGTTTTTCCAGTACCTGTTTCACCAACCATTATAACGTTAGACTTTTCAATCTCTACATCACTTTCTTCCGTATCAACTTCTTGCGCAATTCTTTTATAATGATTATAAACTGCCACCGATAAAACCTTTTTGGCTTCTTCCTGGCCAATTACATATTCATCGATATGCTTTTTAATATCGGCAGGCTTAAGAAGACGTAGCTCACCAACATTAGTGTCGGAAGTAGATTCTGGCTTTTCTTCTTTTATTATATTCTGTGCCTGAACAACACAACTATCACATATATGCCCAGTTATTCCAGCAATTAATACGTCCGTATCCTGTTTATTTCTTCCACAGAACGAACATTTTACTTTTTCGCTTTCCGACATGTTTTTTAGTTAAATACTATTTTTTTCTTTCTAGTACTTCGTCAATCATTCCGTATTCTTTGGCTTCAGAAGAAGTCATCCAGAAATCTCTATCACCATCTTTATAAACCTTCTTAATGTCAGTTTTAGAGTGGTCAGAAATAATTTCATACAGTTCTTTTTTTAGCTTTTGAATCTCAGCAGCCGTGATTTCTATATCAGAAGCTTGCCCAGATGCTCCACCCATTGGCTGGTGAATCATTACTCTACTATGTTTTAAACAGCTTCGTTTTCCTTCAGCACCTGCACATAACAAAACAGCACCCATTGAGGCTGCCATACCTGTACATATCGTAGCAATATCCGGAGCTATATATTGCATTGTGTCATATATCCCTAAACCTGCATATACAGATCCTCCAGGTGAGTTTAGATATATCTGAATGTCCTTTTTTGAGTCTACAGATTCTAAAAACAATAGTTGACCCATAATAATATTTGCAACATCGTCGTCAATACCAACTCCTAAGAATATAATTCGATCCATCATCAATCGAGAAAATATATCCATTGAGGCAACATTCATTTGCCTCTCTTCAATAATTGTTGGTGATATATATCCGTTCGTAACGGAAGTATACTTATCCAGAGTAATACTACTAATGCCTCTATGCTTTATTGCGTATTTCCTAAACTCGTCTTTATCGAACATGTGATCTTTTTATTTGAATGGGTTTAATCCTTTAAAAAAGGAATCTGATTTCTTTTCTGTTACTAATTTAACAAAATCGTCATAGGAAATATCTTTATCCTTCAAATTAAAAGTGCCTTTAAATAGATCCATTAGCTTTTCATCAATCAGTCGCTCGTATACGTTTTGAACCTCTTCTTTGTTCTCCATAAATCGCTTTATAACTTCCGCTTGTTGCTCTTCCGTTAACTCAATACCATAATTTTCTTTGTATTGCTTTAATGTAGCCTCTTTCACATATTCCGTAACCTCCTCCGCCTCGATCTTAATTTCTTTTTCCTTGGCAATTTTACTAGTAATCAACTGAACTTTTAAGTTTTCAGCATACCCATCATATTCTAAATCTAATTGTTCTTTAGTAATCTCCTTCTTATTTGAATTAAGAATCCATCTCTTTAAAAACTCATCAGGAATACCAAGTTTCAAGTTACTCAGAAGCTTATCGTTTACGTCCTTTCTAAGTTTAAAATCACTGTCTTTCTCAAACATAACTTTAAGCTCATCATTAATTTTGCCTTTAAACTCTTTCTCCGTTTTTATAACATCCTTTCCGTAAACTCTATCAAATAATTCTTGGTTGATTTCCGCCGCATTTACTTTCTTAATTCCCGAAACAGTTATTTGAAAATCTGATTTCAAGTTTTCGACTTCAGCTTTAGTCTTTCCAAGCATTGCAGCAAGGTCAGCATCTCCTTTACTTAACTTCTTTGGATCTACCTTTAAGGTATCCCCCACTTTTAATCCTATAAGTTTTTTCTGATACTTTGAATCTTCAACAAATTCAACAGAAACAGAAGCATTATTTGTAATGCCCTCTTCCAACGCAGCTCCAGACTTATCCAACTCCTGAAAGTCGCATTGAATCATTGAGTCAATATCGGAGATATCCGTATCTGCAACACCACCAAATCTTTTAGTAATATCCTTAACATACTTATTAGTAAGTTCTTCATCGATTATTATAACATAACGCGTAAACTTTTCTTTTTCAGAGATATTTACATCAAAGACCGGAGACAAACCAATATCATATTTAAACTCAAATTCAGTTTCTTTATCTAGATCTAGTTTTTCATTACTTTCATTTGGCAAAGGACTTCCCAATAGCTTCAACTCATTTTCGTCAATGAATTTGTATAAAGTATTACTCAATAATTTATTAAGCTCATCAGCTAACACTGATTTACCATACATTTTATTAATCATACTCATTGGAACCTTACCCTTTCTAAAGCCTGGCATATTCGCCTTCAATCGATAATCCTTCAACACGTTACTCACACTCACCTCATAATCAGCCGGTTTCAGTTGTATCTTAATGACTGAATTTAGCTTATCTATGTCTTCCTTAACGATCTCCATGAATTAAATAATTTATAACTTTTGGGTAAAAAAAGTGCGGATGAAGGGACTCGAACCCCCACGTCTTTCGACACTAGATCCTAAGTCTAGCGCGGCTACCAATTACGCCACATCCGCATTAATTGGGTAAAAAAGGACGGCAAATATATTTAATTTATTTTGAATAAAGACAATAAATCGAATAGATAAGTCAATATAAATTAAACTCCTTTATTAGGATACTGAAACACCCTCAGATGACTTAGAATCTAACGCATCTCGTAAGCCATTTCCTACTATCATAAATGCAAGAACCATTAGCACAATAGCAACTCCAGGAAGAATTGCAAGATATGCTGCATCTACTATAATATAACCATGGTTATCTTTTATCATAGAGCCCCAAGAAGGAGTTGGAGGTTGTGTTCCTATTCCCAGGAAACTCAATCCCGCTTCCATAAGAATGGCATGTGCAAAGTTTGCTGCAGAAATCACAATAACCGGTCCCATCACATTTGGTAATATGTGCCTAAAAAGTATCCTCATGTTCGTAAAACCCAAGGCTCTACCAGCCTCTACGTATTCAAGCTCTCTCATTATTAATACTTGCCCCCTAACAACCCTAGCAACCTCAACCCACATCGTTAATCCTACCGCAGTAAAAACAGCTAAAAACCCTTTTCCTAAAATAAGTGTGATTGCAATCACTAGAAGTAATGTAGGAATAGACCATACCACATTTATTACCAAAACAACAATATCATCTACAAATCCTTTATAGTATCCTCCTATCGCACCAACAACTACACCTATAACTAGAGATATAAAAACAGATATAAGCCCAACAGCTAAAGATACCCTTGTACCTAACATTAACCTACTAAGCAAATCCCTTCCTAAGGTATCCGTTCCAAGCCAATATTTTCTTTTTAATATATTCTTAGCCTCTATTAAGGTTTTGAGTTCTCCTTCAGAAATAGAAATCTTCTCATCAGTAACTGTTACTATTTCATAATTTCCTTTACCATCAGCTATGAATGGTTCGTTATAGGATAAAGGAAACACCACATCTACTAAATTGAATGTTAATTCAGAACCGGCACCCTTATCTGTAAATTCCTCTACTATTATCTGACCATCTACTATCCGATAACCCTGTATAGGAAAAACACGATAATCACTAGACTTGCCGTACATTATTTGTTCAATAATATTCGACTCAACTTCTTTCTCGTTCTTTCTGACTTTTAGGATAGTTGCTGTAAACCCAGGTGGCATTCTCACCAGCTGTAGCGACATTTCATTTGACATTGGTGTACTATCAGGGGAAATCAAATATCCAAGTAACGCAACAAAAGTAAAAACAGCAATTATTACTATCCCCATTAGCGATAGATAATTACCCACTAATCGTTTCCAGGTATGGTAGCTTAATGACCTTGATGAAACCGACTTTTCTTCCATATTGTATTTAAACCATTTTTAATTGACAATCCTATCTTTCCATTTAGTTCCTGCGAACTGACTAAAAGCACCTATTAAAACAACATATAGTGCATAAAATGCCTCTTCCAAAGGGAAGTAAATCAATAAATTTCGTCTTCCAAAAAAAGAAGTTACAAAAAACAGAAAAACAAAATCAGCCAATAACTTCATCCCGATGATACCAATGGACCAATACACAAATGTATCCGAAAAAAACAAAAGAAATACGGATACTAAGAATGAAAGATTTGCAAAGTAGGTAATCAAGGAAACCATGCTTACATCAGTATCTGAATACTGTAATGTTTTAGACGCCCATCTAATTCGTTGTCTGATAAATAAAGTCAAGTTTGGAACCGGTCTTGTATATACAATTGCATCTTGAGATTTTAAAAATCCAATCGACCCCGGGTACAACTTTTTAATTTTCATCATTAGAAATACATCATCACCAGAGGCAATTTCCAAATTGCCCTTAAATCCATTAACCTCATTAAAAACCTTCTTTGAAAATGCCAAATTAGCACCATTACATAAAACCGGCTTTCCAACAGCAATAGAGCCACCAGAAATACCTATTAAACTTAGAAATTCCAGGCCCTGCATTTTTTCAAATATTGAACCTGTTGGCGAGTAATTCACTGGTGACACAATAAAACAACATTTACTTTGCTGGAAATAGGAAGCAATGTTCTGCAGCCAGTTAACACCTACTCTGCAATCTGCATCTATTGTAACAATTAATTCACCTGAGGCAAATTCAACCGCTGTTGATATTGCGCCTTTCTTTCCATTCCCATATTTATCGATATTATTAACGAGCATCTCAATATTCTTATTACCACACTCTAATATAAACTGATTGACCATATGCATTGTATTATCAGTCGAATCATCATCACATACAATAATCTGGTAACGATCTCCTGAGAAAACTTGATTTGAAAGCGAAAGAAGACATTCGCTAATGAAACGCTCCTCGTTTCGCACAGGAATAATAACGGTAACTTTTATTTCTTCCGAAACTTCCACTTTAGAGAAAGAACCCAATTTCATCCATGCAACCAGATATTGGCAAATCTGAATAGCATAAAGAAAGACGATTAAAAATAATATTGAATACAATATAATAACCAAATCCATAAGTACTAATTTAACCGAAAAGCGTCACGGTCCTTGCTAATAAATTCATAACTTTCAATCAATCGATCTTAACATATGTCAACAAATCGAATTATTCTAGGAATTGACCCAGGCACGAGCATAACAGGTTACGGTCTTATTAGCGTGGATAAAAATAAAATTGAATTAATCAGTATAGGTATTATCAAACTAAACAAATTAGATAACCATGCTTTAAAGTTAAAGCGAATATTTGAAAGGACGCTTGGGCTAATTGATGAATTCAATCCTGATAGCTTAGCCATTGAAGCTCCTTTTTACGGCAAGAATGTTCAATCTATGTTAAAACTTGGACGAGCTCAGGGTGTATCCATGGCAGCAGCGCTTTACCGGAATGTTCCTATTACCGAATATGCACCGAAAAAAATCAAACAATCGATAACAGGAAACGGAAATGCATCTAAGGAACAAGTTGCCAAAATGCTTCAAACTCTCTGTGGGATAAAAACCCTACCTACAGATCTTGACGCCACCGATGGGCTGGCTGCAGCAGTTTGTCATCATTTCCAAGGAGACAAACAATCAACGGGATCCAACTATAGTGGGTGGAAATCTTTTATTCAAAACAACCCAAATAGGAAAGTCTAATTTCCTAGCTTCCTTTTTATTTTCCTAGAAATATCCTCCAGCTCTTCTGAGGACAATTTAAGTCTAGGTCGTGAAAAATTAATATCCTCAACACTATTTAACGGAATTAGATGAATGTGTGCATGAGGCACTTCTAAGCCAATAACGGCAATACCAACTCTCTCACACGGAACTGCCTTTTCAATAGCCTTAGCTACTTTCTTTGCAAAAACGTTTAATTCAGAAAGCAAATCGTCATCAAGATCAAATATATAATCAACCTCTAACTTAGGAACTACCAATACATGCCCAACAGCCAACGGCATTATATCATGAAACGCAAAACAACTTGTCGTTTCAGCTATAAAGTAACTTGGAATCTCTTTTGCAATTATTTTTGAAAATATTGTAGACATACTAGAACGAGATATCTAGTATTTCAAATTTCATTTCAGCACCTGACGGTACCATTATTTTGGCTATTTCACCTGGTTTTTTCCCTACCAATCCTTTCCCAATTGGCGAATCAATAGAAATTTTGCCTTCAGCAAAATTAGCCTCATTTTCAGTAACTATTGAATAGGACATCTCCATTCCATTATCAATATTCTTGATCTTAACTATTGAAGAGATGACAACACTAGATGTATCTAGTTTAGATTCGTCAATTAGTCTTGCGTTAGCCATTAGCTCTTCTAGCTTAGAAATCTTCAACTCCAACAAAGCCTGATCCTCCTTAGCCGCATGATACTCAGCATTCTCAGATAAATCTCCCTTATCTCTAGCATCTGCAATTTGTTTAGAAATAAAGGGACGATCAACTGTCTTTTTCAGATGAAGATCATTCTTTAAATTTTCCAATCCCTGCTTTGAATAATAACTAACTGCCATAATAATATATGAATCACACTTATATAATAAAAAAGAGTCTCTCTATGACCCCTTTCTATCTCAAATATAAAGATTTAAGTTTTATTTACATGAGAAACCTTAATCCAATGGTATGGGTACCATCAAAAGGGTTTGTATTCCTGTACGAGTAGTCTAATGAAATTAGGCTACCCTTTGAACCTGTTTTTAAATCAACACCGAAACCTCCAGACAAACCAGAATATGCAGTAGCTCTTTTCGCAGGATCATATAGTCCACTTTCATAAACATATCCAGCTCTTAACTTGAATAGTCTTTTGAAACCATATTCCACACCTGCTCTTAATTGATCATTAAAAAAGGAGTTTGAAGTAAAGTTTCCTGAAGCTGTT
>JABSPR010000272.1 GCA_013214975.1 Flavobacteriales bacterium | reverse complement strand
GGCATCGTCAAAATCTTTTGCATCAACGGGATCAATTGTAAATGTGGTTATTTTTCTAAAATCTCTACGCTTTGCAATTTCTTCTTTTGATATAACATCTGGAATTTGTTGAGATTCCTGTTCAACAATGTTCGGAAATTCTGTAGGGAAATTATTGTTGATAAGGATAGACATCATTTCGACGTCGTTGTTACCAGCCTCGCCTAAAACTTTAGTAACAGTTCCAAAAACTCTGGAGTCTGCGCTAAATTTAGACGATAATTTAATTTCTACTTTGTTCTTATTTCTTGCTTTGAAAGTTCCTCCGGGAGCAATGTTTACTTCTCGTTCACATTTTTGGCCATCTAAAATAACAAATACTTTTTTCTTGACAAGATGAATAGTGCCAACATAAGAGTTGTTGTTGCGTTGAACTATCTTATCGATTTTGCCTTCTAGTTTACCATTGCTCTTTTTAGGTAAAACGAGCACTTTAACAATGTCGCGATGCATTGCATTGCCAACATTCTTGTAGGATATATACACATCATTTTCTTCTCCTTCTGTAACGACAAATCCAGCACCTCTCGATGTCATGTCTAGTCGTCCTTCTCTGTATGATTTTTTAAATGGTAGGATGTATTTTCCTTCTCTAATTTCTTCTATAATATTTTGTTCTTTTAGTTTTAGCAATAATGCATTGATCAACTGTTTTACAGAGTGATCGTTAATTTTTAAAATCTTGGAGACCTGTTTGTAATTGAGAGGTTTGTTTGGGTTTCTCTCAAAAGCCTTAATGGCTTCAGCGGTTAGATCGCGTTTTGTCTTTTTTTTAGACCTTCTAGGTAGGTTGTTCGACATTGAGTTACAAAACTATAACTTTTAGCCTTAAAAATTACCGTTATCGAAAAGAGAATATAAATGTAACAAATATTGCGTTTTTAAGTATAATCAAGATTATCTTGATTAAAATTTAAAACCTTGTTTAAAAGGATAGATATGCTTTCTATAATTATACTGAGCATGTTGCTATGCGTAGTATTTCAAGAATTTTCTCTTGCCCAAAACACAACAGGTAATTCTAGTGTTGGTGGTTATAGCGGTGGAATAAAACAGGCTCCATTCAAACAAAGCTTTCTATCGCCTTCATACAGCAAAAGTTCTTTTAGTTCGAATAAACTGGGGTCGTATTCCTTTAAATATTCTACTCTTCGACAAAAAACCAAAGCTAACTTACTAAGCTGGCCAAGGTCTAATAAGGAGAATTCGAACCAATCTTTTATGAATCTGGTATCTCCAGCCAAAGGAAGCAGAAATAGTTTTTCTTCATTTAGTCCGTTTGGGAATACGCATAGGATGCCCAGTATTAAAGAACATAAGGAAGGGGAGCTTAGAAGTTCTTTTGAGCAAACGCCGTATAGACCTCCTGTTAACATAATGCCCCTAAATTATTTCCATTTGGATGCTAAAGACAAGCAGGAGAAATCAACAGTAATTGCACCAAACAAAAACATAAACCCTTTTGGGTTGGATAGACGCAGAGATAAAAACCGACCATTATCCGTTTCTTCAACTTTTATAAACGGACCAGTTCCTAATAAAGGTGCCGTATTTGGAACGGGAGCACATATACCTACAAATCATAAGTATAATAAGGGTGGAAATTCTTTTTTCAAGCCATATACGTCCAGTTTTCAAGCACCAATTACACCGACTAATTTGGGTTTACCGATAAACTATTTTCACTTAGATGCTAAAAATAAAGGATCAAGACCAAGTTATAAGACAAACCTCACTAAGCGTCGATTAGGACATAATGGATTGTCAATGTCGAGTTCATTTAATCAAATGTCCGCGATTCCTTCGGTCGATGGCTTGCCAATAAATTATTTTCATCTGGATGGTAAAAGTTCGGGATCGAGGCCAAGTTACACACCAAACCTGTCGAAGGGCAACATTGGACACAAGGGATTATCTATGCCTAGTTCATTTAATCAATACCCATATGG
>JABSPR010000271.1 GCA_013214975.1 Flavobacteriales bacterium | reverse complement strand
GTATCGTAGGGATGATTGTCTCCAATTAGAAAGGAAAATACAGCCGCTTTATTCTTTGCCGTACCTATAAAACGCAGTCCTTCAACTTTAGATAATGCTTCGTGAGCTATGACTCTAATTTCTTCTTCGTATGTAGCAATGTTATTAATTCCAACACTGTTCATGTAATCTATTGCTGCCCCAAGGCCAATCCCTCCAGCAATATTTGGTGTGCCGGCTTCAAACTTATGTGGCAATTCGTTGTATGTCGTTTTTTCGAATGTTACGGTTTTAATCATGTCACCACCACCTTGGTAAGGAGGCATTTCGTTGAGCCACTTTTCTTTACCGTAAAGAATTCCAATGCCAGTAGGACCGTACATCTTATGCCCAGAGAAGACATAAAAATCAGCATCCATATCTCGTACATCCACTTCCATATGTTGTACTGCTTGAGCTCCATCAATTAATACTGCTGCACCTTTTTCGTGTGCTAATTCGATAATTTCTTTAACAGGATTTATTGTGCCAAGAGTGTTAGAAACATGAGTTATAGCAACCATTTTGGTGCGATCGTCGAGTAGCTTTTTATACTCATCCATTAGTAACTCACCTGCATCGTTAATCGGAATAACTCTCAAAGTTGCTCCTCTCTCCTCACAAACAAATTGCCATGGTACGATGTTCGAATGGTGTTCCATTTCGGAGATGATAATGTTATCTCCTTCTTGAATAAACTTTTTACCGAATGATTGTGCGATAAGGTTTATTCCATCTGTAGTTCCTTTGGTAAACAAGCATTCATGATCGTGCTCAGCATTTAAAAAACTTTGTACTTTCTTTCGTGCTTGCTCATACTTATCTGTTGCCGTAGAGCTTAAATAATGAACTCCTCGATGAATATTACTGTGCTCGTTTCTGTAATAATTATCGATTGTTTCAATTACTGATGAAGGTTTTTGTGAAGAAGCACCGTTATCTAAATAAACTAAAGGTTTATCGTAGATCGTTCGACTTAAGATTGGAAAGTCTTTTCTTATTTTTTGAATATTTAAGCTCATTATTGAATTCTATGGCTGAAGAATAATTAGGTAACTTCGACGCCGATTTATCGGTAAATCCAATACAAAGGTACTTATAATATTCAATGAGTAAAGAGCGCATAATATTGATAATATTGGCTTTGATCCAAATGGTCTTAATCTTAGATTTTATGATCATGATGGCCGCAAACCCTATGATCGTTGCTGATTTGGGTATTTCTAATTCGGAGTTTAGTTATTTGATTTCTATCTACACTTTTGGAGCTGGGTTGAGTGGATTTTTTGGGGTATTCTTTTTGGATATGCTGGATCGAAAGAAGATGCTTATTTCTTTGATGATAGGATTTTCTCTAGCCGTTTTCTTTTCGGGAAACACAACAGATTACTGGACTTTCTTTATTGCAAGAGCAATTAGCGGTGCCTTTAATGGTGCAATTATAGCTTTAATACTTTCAATTATTTCTGACTTGATTCCTGAGAAAAGAAGGGCCGCCGCCATTGGTTTTGTATTTGCGGCATTCGGAGTGGCTTCCGTAGTAGGTATACCAAGCAGCATGTGGTTAGCGATGAATTACAAATGGCAATCACCATTTATTGCGTACAGTATATTTCTGTCGGTTATGCTAATCGTGACTAGCATTGTCTTGCCAAAGATGACTTCTCACCTTGAGAAAAGAGAAAAGAATAGTAATCCATTCTATGTATTGAAGATGATATTTACGGATGGAAATATGTTGAGGGGATTAATTTTTACTGCTTTGCTTGTACTTGGTCAATTTTCGATAATCCCGTACATCGCTGGGTTTATGTCTACAAATATTGGCTATACCAATGAGGATGTAACGCTAATGTATTTTATTGGTGGGTTGGTAACGGTTTTCTTATCGCCGGTGATCGGTATTGTGGCGGACAAGATTGGGAAACAGAAGACTTTTATAGGATTAACAGTATTAAGTATTGCTCCTTTTTTATTGTTGACTAGTATGACCAATATGGCGTTTTGGTTATCCCTAACAATTAACTCTTCGTTCTTTATTTTAATATCTGGAAGGATGATACCAGCAACAACTATAACCACTTCGATCGTAGTGCAGCAATATCGTGGAAGTTTTATGAGCATGCGTACAGCTGTTCAGCAATTTTCCATGAGTCTTGCGTCAGTATTCGTAGGCCTTGTTACCTATAGAAATGAGATTGGGGAACTGGTAAATTTCGAGTATACCGGTTATTTCGCAGTGATACTCTCCATATTAGCAATATGGGTTGGAAGTACACTTAAAAAAGTAGAGTAGGCTAAAAGGACATTTCTACTTGAATTCTGTAGAGCAATTTGTTTCCAGATTTTTCTGTGTAAGAAACATCGCCTTGCACTTTAAGGCTATGCCCAACAACATATTTAGACATTCCCAAAGTATACATATTGATGTCAGACTCGAAAAATAAATCAGAATCTGGTCGTATAGAAGTATATCGACCTGCTATTTCAATATTATTTTTAAATAAGTAACCTAAGGATGCATTTAGTCCTGATCCGGTGTAGTAAAACATGTCTGGAAAATAAACACCATATAAAAGAGCACTTCCTTCGGCTTGTCTGTCGGCATATTCTAACATTACAGAGGCTCCTTTGTACTTGAACATTGCGTCTATAATAGTAGTATACATGGTTTTGGTCTCAGGCATGTAATCTTTCTGATTACCTCGTTGTCTAGTTGCTCTATCGTGATAGTCGTATGTCACACCAATTGCTAGTTTCGGTTTATCTTCTCTCTTTAAGTCAGAACCAAAGTAGTCTCCTTTGCTTGTAAATTCGCCCATTGGCAAAACTTCAACACGTCCGGTGTATTTATATCCACCTACATTCTTCGCTGTAATATTCCTACCTTCTCCTTGTGAAAGTGATAATGCTTCTTTAATAACTATGTTTCCAGCCTTCCATTTGTTTCTTAACTGAATACCCATGTCTCTATCCAGGTTGTAATAAGAATTAAGTAGAGATCGGTCCACAAATTGTAATTTTTGAGATGAAATTACCCGTTCTCTATTACCAGGAAGTTTTGTTTGGCCAACCCATAAGTAAGTATTTTTGGCAAATTCCCATTTTACCACAGCATCGAGGATTATTCGAGCTGAGTTTTTAGTTTCTGGTATAGGGCTTCCATGGTCGCGGTTAGAAATACCAAGTTCTATCTTATATTGAACTTTCGGATTGTACACGTAGCCACCAAATTTTAAGCGAGCTCGTCTTACAAGAAATTTAGATGAAGAAGCACCAATAGTACCATCGTCGCTAATGTTTGTAGTTCCCTCAAATAAACTTTGGATACGTGTAGAGAATTTCATGGTGAAAGAAGAATCTTTGGCCATGATCCTAATTCCCTTTCCGAATTTACTGTCCACCATCGTTTGAGAAAACGCTGTTGAACTCAACATAAATAAGGCTATTCCGACAATCCATCTTTTCATTCTTCTTCGTTTAGTATTTGATGACAAAATTATTCTATTGCGGCCATACCTATGTTAAGAGAATATTAATAGTATAAGCTTTCAAAAGGGTTGATACCACACTGTACCGTCGTTAATTATGTGCTTTGAAAAGGATAAAATCATATCTTTGCTGCCCGATTATGGATAGGTCGGGACTTAGTAAAAACAAAAAATAAAAAATATGTCATTATTGGTAGGTGATAACTTAGTAGTTAACATGCATTATAAGTTAACAGACAACGATGGAAATGTAATAGATAACTCTGAAGGCAAAGAACCTTTAGCTTATTTACATGGTGCGAAAAACCTTATTCCAGGATTGGAGAATGCTTTAGTAGGAAAAGCAGAAGGAGAAGATGTTAAAGTACAGATTGCACCTGTGGATGGATATGGTGATGTAAATCCAGATTTAATTCAAACCGTTACTAAAGAGTCTTTTCAGGGTGTGGATAAGATCGAAGAAGGAATGGGTTTTGAATCACAAGGTCCTGATGGATCCATTCAAAACATTGTAATCAAGAAAGTAGTAGGTAATAAAATTTTAGTTGATGGTAATCATCCTTTAGCTGGAATGGATTTAAATTTCGACGTGAAGATTGTTTCTATTCGAGAAGCTTCTGATGAGGAAAAAGAACATGGCCATGTTCATGGTGAAGGTGGACATCACCACTAGAAGTCGCTAAAGTATTGAAAGCCCTGTGAACTTTGTTTACAGGGCTTTTTGTTGCATAAAAAAAGCCCATTCAGTATCTGAATGAGCTTTAAAATTTGTAATGCTATCACTAAACTTTCTTAACGTTAACGGCATTTAAACCTTTTTTACCTTCTTTAAGGTCAAATTCTACTGCATCGCCTTCATCGATTTCGTCAATTAAGCCGGTTACGTGTACAAAATATTCTTTGTCTGATCCATCTTCAGTTATAAATCCGAATCCTTTTGATCCGTTGAAGAATTTTACTGTGCCTTTACTCATTGTATTTATATTGATTAAGTTACTAAGTTAATCGTCTGAACGAGAATGTTCTCGTTTTGGATCGCTTTTTCACAAACAAAATGGGACTAAAATGCTGTGATAGAGTCGAAAACCCGCAGTATATCGAGAATTGAGACTCAAAAGAAAAACAAAAAATATTACGATTTATTTGAATGATGCATTTAAGCGGTCTTCAATCATCTCTTTTAATGGAGCTATTTTAATGTTTGCAAGTACATCATCTGCAAAAGCTTCAAGTAACATTTTTCGCGCTGTATCCTCCATTATTCCTCTAGCTCTCAAATAAAACAGTGCCTCATCATCAAACTGACCAGTAGTTGAACCATGAGAACATTTCACATCATCGGCATAGATTTCCAATTCAGGCTTAGAGTTAATGGTCGCATCATCTGTCAAAAGGATATTTTTATTTGACTGGAATGCATTGGTCTTTTGGGCTTCACGATGAACGAATACCTTTCCATTAAATACTCCCGTAGACTCATCATTCATCACACCTTTATAAAGCTCATCACTCATACAATTGGGTTTAATATGATCTACGAAAGTATGGTTATCGACGTGTTGTTTTCCTATTGTGAAGTACAATCCATAGAGACGTGTTTCACAATGAGAACCATCCACCCATATCTTAAGGTTGTTTCGAACTAAGCCTCCGTTGGTAGTGATAGTAGTAATAGAAAATGTACTACTGTTGTTTTGAACAACTGCTATGTCGTTGATCTGAGTAGATTCGATGCTTTCGTTTTGTAGGAGATAGTAATCTACCATAGAGTTCTCTTTCACTACAATTTCGCAAACGGCATTTGTAAGAGAACTTCCTACTTCTGTATCGTAAGAAGCAATAATCGTAACAATACTATTCTTTTCTGCAACGATTAAGTTCCTTGGATGTGAAACAATCTTATCACCGATTGTAATATTTATAATGTGAATAGGGTGTTCTATCACGGCATTTTCTTTAACCGTGATCAATACGCCATCTGTACTGTTTAGAGTATTTAGAGCCGTAAACAATTCGTTTTTATGTCGCTCGCTTTTACCGAAGTAGTTTGCAAGATCGTTGCTGTTATCGTTAAGAGCAGTTTTTAATTGTCCAATAGTTAGATCATTATTTTCTTCTAGAATAGTTGATTGCTCTGCAGAATAATGACCATTTACAAATACTAAAATATTCGCTTTAAGGCCTGCAACGATAAAGTCATTCAGTTTAGCAGAAGGAAGAAGAGATCCTGCAACGAATTGTTGATCTTTTAATTTGTTAAGGTTGGTGTATTTCCAAGCTTCATCTTTTCGAGATGGAAATTTTAAAATACCAATTGCATTAACTGCTTCTTCTTTGGTTTGCTTCAAAAGGTTATTATCACCAATGAAACCAACGTTATTCGTTTTTATTAATAAATCCTTCATCAATATTATAATGCAGCTTCAGCTTCTTCTTTTAACCAATCGTATCCTTTTGCTTCTAATTCTTTAGCTAGTTCTTTATCTCCAGACTTGATGATTTTACCATTGTATAAAACATGTACAAAATCCGGGATTATATAGTCTAATAATCTTTGGTAATGTGTTATTACTAGAAATGCGTTGTCCTCATTTTTAAGTTGATTAACACCGTTTGCTACAATTCGAAGCGCATCGATATCTAATCCTGAATCAGTTTCATCTAATATTCCAAGAGTTGGCTCTAACATCGCCATTTGGAATATCTCGTTACGTTTTTTTTCTCCACCAGAAAATCCTTCGTTTACAGATCTGCTGTTTAAAGAAGCGTCTAATTCAACCAAAGCACTTTTGTCTTTTACTCGAGCCAAAAACTCTTTTGCGATCATCGGATCCTGTCCTTTTTGCTTTCGGATAGAGTTGATGGCAGCTTTTAAGAAGTTCATGTTGCTTACACCTGGAATCTCTACTGGATATTGGAAAGCAAGAAATACACCTAATGCAGCTCTTTCTTCAGGATCAAGATCTAATAAATCTTGGTTATGAAAATCAACGGTACCTTCTACATCGTATCCGTCTTTTCCTGCTATTACAGAAGCGAGGGTACTTTTACCTGAACCATTCGGTCCCATGATCGCATGGATCTCTCCAGCTTTCACTTCAAGATTAATTCCTTTAAGGATGTTCTTATCCTCAATGCTAGCTTTTAAGTCGGTTATTTTTAACATATACTTAGTTATTCAATTAATTGGGTGATTACCCAACAGAGCCTTCAAGGCTTATTTCTAATAATTTTTGTGCTTCAACAGCAAACTCCATGGGAAGTTGCTTTAATACTTCTTTCGTGTATCCGTTTACGATAAGGCTAACGGCTTCTTCAGTTGCAATCCCTCTTTGGTTACAGTAGAAAATCTGATCTTCTCCAATTTTAGAAGTGGTTGCTTCGTGCTCCACTTTACCAGTTTTATTATTTACCTCAATGTATGGGAAGGTATGTGCGCCACAATCGTTGCCCATTAATAAGCTATCGCATTGCGAAAAGTTACGTGCATTGGTAGCTCCTTTATTTATTTTTACCAACCCTCTATAGCTATTGTTGCTCTTTCCTGCAGATATTCCTTTTGAGATAATGATACTCTTGGTGTTCTTTCCAATATGGATCATTTTGGTACCTGTATCTGCTTGCTGATGGTGATTGGTTACCGCGACAGAATAAAATTCTCCTACCGAATTATCTCCTTTCAAGATACAACTTGGGTATTTCCAGGTAACAGCAGATCCCGTTTCAACTTGTGTCCACGATATCTTTGCACTCTCATGACAAATTCCTCTTTTCGTTACAAAGTTGTAGATACCACCTTTACCATCTTTGTCTCCGGGATACCAGTTTTGAATAGTAGAGTATTTGATCTCCGCATCTTTCATGGCAACTAATTCTACAACCGCTGCATGCATTTGATTGTCATCTCGCATAGGAGCAGTACAGCCTTCCAAGTAACTCACATAACTGCCTTCGTCAGCAATTACCAATGTTCTTTCGAACTGACCAGTGTTAGCCTCGTTAATTCGGAAGTATGTAGATAATTCCATCGGACATCTTACTCCTTTTGGAATGTAGCAAAAAGACCCATCAGTAAATACAGCGCTGTTAAGTGTTGCATAAAAGTTATCTGTCATCGGAACAACAGAGCCCATATACTTACGAATTAAGTCTGGATGATTTTTTATCGCTTCTGAAAAGGAGCAAAAGATGATACCTAATTCGAAAAGCGCATCTGTAAATGTTGTCTTAACAGAAACGCTATCCATAACGATATCTACTGCAACACCAGTTAATTTTTTTTGTTCGTCGATAGATATTCCTAGCTTCTCGAATGTTTTTAGTAATTCAGGATCTACCTCATCCAGGCTATCTAATACAACCTTTGCTTTTGGAGCAGCATAGTAATGTGCATCTTGGAAATCTACCTTTGGATAATGAACGTGTGCCCATTCTGGTTCCTCCATTTTCTGCCATTGAGCGAAGGCCTTCAATCGAAATTCAAGCATCCATTCTGGCTCTTCTTTTTTAGAAGATATTAATCGAATAATATCTTCGTTCAAACCCTTTGGAGCAAGGTCTGACTCAATATCAGTAGTAAACCCATACTTGTATTCTTGCTGGGTTACTTCTTCTAAAAGAGCATCTTCTTTATTCGCCATTTGATAATTTTATATATTGATTAGAAGATTATATAGCGAAGCTTTCGCCACATCCGCAAGTACGATCTGCATTAGGATTTTTAAACACAAATCCTTTTCCGTTTAAACCTCCAGAGAAGTCTAATTCCGTTCCGATTAGATACAAGAAGCTTTTCTTTTCAACCACCACTTTGATACCATTGTCTTCAAACTCCTTGTCGCCTTCTTTTATCTCTGTATCGAATTCTAATTCGTACATCAAACCAGAACAACCACCACCTTTTACTCCAACTCGAATAAAGGCTTTGGTGCCCATATTGTCAGCCTCCATAAGCTTAAGGGCCTCGTTTTTTGCGTTATCTGTAACGTTTATCATTTTCCTATAGTTTACTTCTTATTATTTAGTTTACGTCTAAATAACATAATCGACGCAAAGGTAGCTATTTCACTGCTATTAGCAAGGTTTTCATCCATCTGGGAAATGACTTTTTATATTGTAATTTTGGGACAAATTAAGATCTTCATATATGTTAGAAAATAGCGGCAGAACAGAGTTAGAGTCATTAGGCGAATTTGGATTAATTGAGCACTTAACAAAAGACTTGAAATTGGTGAATAAATCGAGTGCCGTTGGTGTTGGAGATGACGCCGCAGTTTTGGATTACAAAAATAAACAGACCGTAGTTTCTACAGATATGTTGGTTGAGGGCGTCCACTTCGATCTTACTTATGTTCCATTAAAGCATTTAGGGTATAAATCTGTAGTAGTTAATCTATCGGACATCGCTGCTATGAATGCAGTACCGAAGCAAATTACCGTTTCAATTGCCATCTCCAATCGTTTTTCATTAGAGGCTATAGAAGAGATTTACGGAGGTATTCATTTGGCTTGCGAAAAGTATAAGGTTGATTTAGTTGGAGGAGATACAACAACTTCCAATTCGGGGTTAATAATTAGCATTACAGCTATTGGTGAAGGGGACAAAAAAACTTTGGCATTTAGAGGTGGTGCCAAGAAGAATGATTTAATCTGTGTCAGCGGAGATCTTGGTTCAGCTTATATGGGACTTCAGTTATTAGAAAGAGAAAAGGCGGTTTTTAAGGAAAATCCGAAAATGCAACCAGATTTGGGTGGGAACGATTACATCTTAGAACGTCAGTTAAAACCTGAAGCAAGAACAGATATCGTTCAAATGTTAGGAGAGATGAAGGTTCAACCAACTTCTATGATCGATATTTCGGATGGCTTGGCTTCGGAGCTATTACATATTTGCCATAAATCGAAAGTGGGATGTAGTGTGTATGAAGAGAAATTCCCGATGGATTCAACTATGATTAATGCGGCCGTAAGTATGGATTTGAATCCTGCAATGTGTGTATTAAATGGGGGAGAGGATTATGAACTCCTTTTTACTGTTGATTTATCCGATCACGATAAAATTAAAGGAAATCCACACATTACTATAATTGGTCATGTTACCGACGAAAGTGAAGGTTGTAACATGGTTGCTAAAGGTGACACAGTTATGGAACTTACTGCTCAGGGTTGGGATGCTTTCAAGGACAATAAAAGAAATGAGAAGTAGATTAGTCTGGATTAAGCAAGTGTTACTTTGTGATACTTGATTCCTTTAATATCATTCGTTTTGATAAAGAAGCCACCGGTTTGGTTAATTTCAAATCCATTTATTCCAACGGAATAACTTCCTTCCTTAACGACTATGCCGTTAAGGTTATAAACCTCAAAGATACCTTTGCCTACTCCATTAATAGAAAGGTTTTAACTAAAGGAATAAATTGAAGTTATATAATTGGCAAACTTGTATTTCTTATCTAATTGGTCTGCCTTTATTTCCGGATTCAGAAGTTCTTTTGGGTCTTTCATTGTGTTGAAATTGTTATTAGAATTAATAAAAGATATCTCTTACTAATTAGACAGTATAATAATTGTAAACGCTGCTAGTAAAAATAGCGTATTGTGCTAGTTAGGCCATTAGGGACTCAATCTCAGCAATTTCAATAGGAATGTTTTTCATTAAATCAACAGCTCCATTTTCGGTAATGAGGTAGTCGTTTTCGATTCGAATTCCTAAATTTTCATCTCGGATATAGATTCCCGGTTCACAAGTAAAAACCATTCCGGCTTCAAAAGTTCGGTTCATGTCTGCTACATCATGCACATCGAG
The DNA here is from genome assembly GCA_013214975.1 of Flavobacteriales bacterium. NCBI lineage: Bacteria > Pseudomonadati > Bacteroidota > Flavobacteriia > Flavobacteriales > Flavobacteriales bacterium. Next base: position 2,771 of record JABSPR010000271.1, on the reverse strand, counting down.
ACCTAAATGATGAGAAGTGCCATGCATGAAATACTTCTTGTAAAGAGGTTTAGTAGGATCTTGGTTTTTAACTTCTGCTTTATTTAGTAAGCCCAAGCCTATAAGCTCTTCTTCCATTAATTTGCCAGCTGCCTTGTGGTAATCACTGAGATTATTTCCCACGACCAACATCTTAACCGCTTGTTTCATCACATGTAAAACCGCATTGTAAACATCAGCCTGACGATCCGAAAACTTGCCATTAACAGGTATAGATCTGGTTAAGTCTGATGCATAATTAGCGTATTCGGCCCCCACATCTAACAACATGAGGTCTCCGTCTTTACATTCTTTATTATTCTCTAAGTAGTGTAGAACACATGCATTAAAACCTCCTGCTATAATTGGCTCATAAGCAAAACCTCTTGATCGGTTTCTAAGGAATTCATGGCTCAATTCAGCTTCAATTTCATATTCCATTACCCCTGGTTTAACGAAGCCTAATATTCTTCGAAATCCTTTTTCAGTGATGTCGCAAGCTTGCTGAATCAAGTCTATCTCTATACTCGATTTAATTGCTCTTAGATTATGCATTAGAGGAGCCGATTGCTCCAATTTTACATCTGGATAATCGAGTTCTAATTTATTAATAAAACGGGCGTCTCTAGTTTCTACTTCGGTACTCGCTCTTTTGTGCTCGTTAGTATTTATATAGATGTAATCAGAATCTTTAATAAGTTGAGTTAAGATGTCTCCGAAATCTTGTAGCCAATAAATAGACGAAATTCCAGAAGTAGAGGTAGCTGAATCTTTTGTATGTTTTTGTCCTTCCCAAATGGCAATCTCAGCATTTGTTTCTTTTACAAATAGCATCTCCCTTTGCGCGGCATCTTTAGCATTCGGATAGATCACCAATATACTTTCTTCTTGATCTATTCCAGACAAATAAAACAAGTCGCTATTCTGTCGGAAAGGCATTGTTCCATCTGCGTTAGTGGGCATTTGATCATTGGAATTAAAAATGGCGACGGAATTGGATTTGAGTAATTCAGAAAATCGTTGTCTGTTATCGATAAATAACTGACGATCAATAGGTAAATACTTCATTTGATTTATAGAATTGAATTAATAAATATAGGAAACCATACGAGATAATACTTGACCCTTTATTTTCTTGTAACAGAATCAGCAGGAATTCGCTAAAACACACTCATTATCACCTTAATTCTCGTCTATGAGTAGTACATTTGCAGACAATTTTGAATTTATTAACCAACACTATATAGAATGAGCCAGTCGTCTTCTATTGTCAGAAAAGTAACGATGTCCTTATCGGGATTGTTTCTGATTACTTTTTTACCAATGCATCTTCTTATTAACAGCTTGTCGCTTATTGGCGCCGACTTATTTAACGAAGCTGTTCACTTTATGGAAACTAACCTGATGATTCAAGTAATGCAACCTGTATTGGGAATCGGATTCATCGTACACATTGTAATGGGTATTAAATTAACGATGCAAAACAGAGCAGCTCGTCCTATCAAATACGAATTTGAAGATGCAGCAGATAGTTCTACGTGGGCATCTAGAAACATGATTTTAACCGGTCTTCTTCTTTTGGCTTTCTTGGCACTTCACTTGGCTAACTACTTTGTGAAAATGAAGTTTACGGGAATGGACGGAATGACTGCTTTCGAAATGGTAACAGGTTTATTTGATAGCTGGTATTATGTTGCGATATATGAGGCAGCATTCATCTTATTAGGTGTTCATTTAAGCCATGGATTTACTTCTGCTTTCCAATCGATAGGAGCAAATCACTCAAAATATAACCCGATCATTCAAATGGTATCGCAAGGATACGTGATAGTAATTACGCTTGGTTTTGTAATCATTCCTATTCTTCATTTCATCGGAGCAGCACCATTTTGTTCAGGAATTTGCACTCATTAAATTAAAGGTATAAACAAAGAGATATGTCAAAATTAGATTCGAAAATACCTAAAGGTCCAATTAAAGATAAATGGACGAATCATAAGAACCACATTAATGTTGTTAACCCTGCAAACAAACGATTGATCGATGTGATCGTTGTTGGGACTGGTCTTGCTGGTGGATCTGCAGCAGCTTCTTTAGCTGAGATGGGTTACGCAGTAAAGTCTTTCTGCTACCAAGATTCACCAAGACGTGCACACTCTATTGCAGCGCAAGGTGGTATCAATGCAGCGAAGAATTACCAAAACGATGGTGACTCTACTTACAGATTATTTTACGACACGGTTAAAGGTGGTGACTACAGATCTAGAGAAGCAAACGTTTATCGTTTGGCTGAGGTATCTGCTAACATCATTGATCAATGTGTTGCACAAGGTGTTCCATTTGCAAGAGAGTACGGTGGTTTATTAGCTAACCGATCTTTTGGTGGTGTACTTGTTTCAAGAACATTTTATGCCGCTGGTCAAACAGGACAGCAATTATTGCTAGGCGCTTACTCTGCAATGAACCGTCAGATCAACAAAGGAAAGATCACAATGTATAACCGTCACGAAATGTTAGACGTTGTTATCGTTGATGGAAAAGCAAGAGGTATCATCGCAAGAAACTTAGAGACTGGCGAAATTGAAAAGCATTCTGCACACGCGGTAGTAATTGCTACCGGTGGATATGGAAACGTATTCTTTCTTTCTACTAATGCAATGGGATCTAACGTAACTGCTGGATGGAAAATCCACAAAAAGGGAGCTTACTTCGCTAACCCTTGTTACACACAAATTCACCCAACTTGTATTCCG
>JABSPR010000270.1 GCA_013214975.1 Flavobacteriales bacterium | reverse complement strand
CGATGATCAGAGAATCAAGCGTGGAAAACGGAATCACGTCACACTTGACTCTGATGCCCATCTTTATTAATTTACATTCTCTTTGAGGAACAAGTTTAGCGCCTCATTGTACTCAATTACTCACATCTATTAAGATAGAATATGACAAAAGCCTACAATAAAAGTGTTTTTCATTTTGAACTTGTCGCCCTAGTAGCTCTATTAATCTTATTTTTTTCTTTTTTATCCAATGGCTGGGTAGATACAAATGAACTTCAAGCTGCTTGGTTTATGCCTTTATTAGGAATTGTAGCGGCAACAATAGCTATGTCAACTCCTGCTGGTGGTGGTGTTGTTTTCTTCCCTGCTATGGTACTACTAGGTGTCCCTCCCATTGAAGCAGTAGCATTTTCCGTTGGGGCACAGTCAGTTGGAATGGGAATATTTGGGGCTTTTAATTGGATAAAGCGAGATAGGTCCTCCATCAATTTTTACATTGTTATTCCAACTGCTATAATTGGCAGTGCCGTATCACTCATAGCATTGTTTATTTTTCCAATTGTGGAAGCTAAACTTCTTCAGCTAACCTTTAGCTTATTTGGAGTCGGACTTGCAACATACGTTTTATACAATCTGCGAAAAGACCTTGACAAACAAAACAATCTCTTTCAATGGAGCAAATGGATGGTATTGGCTGTAGTAGTTGTTGGATTAATTGGCGGACTATTAGTTGGATATATTGGCGTTGGAATTGACGCTATATTATTTTTAATTCTTACTTCTCGTTTCAAAATGGATGTGCATCAAGCAACTGTAACTAGCATAATCACTATGGGACTAACTGCAATGACGCCTTTCGTTGTCCATCTTTTCATAATCAGAGATGTTCCAATTAACCTTTGGCTAATGGCTCTGCCGGGGATATTAATAGGAGCACGTATTGGGCCTTGGCTGAATCAAACCTTAGGCAATAGACGAATTTTGATAGGTTTTGCAACTGTTTTAATAATTGAATTCCTGATGACTATTTCAAAGTTCACTTTGTTGGAATGATTAATAATAAGTCGAGTAGGTAAAGGGGAATCTCACCCCTAAATCTCTCACAGAACCGTACGTGACAGTCTCCCATCATACGGCTCTTCTTAACAAGTCTAAGGCTTGAATCCATATTGCCAATGCACAAATAAATTAGGATAATGCTTTGCTGTTTCCTGTAACCATTTGTAAGCAAAGAACCAATGTTTTCGCCTAAACCGACGATACTTGTTACGTACCCAATGGGATAATCGGAAATTCAGATTTCGGAACACATAATGAAGCTCACTCTTTCTAACTATACCATAATAATGGATCCAGCCCCGTATTTTATCTCTTAGTATTCTTGCTAAATCTGGCAAGCCTAAGTAAACCATACGATGAAGATTCATCTTACACAATGTTTGATTGATCCGTTTCTGATTCTTCCGACTTATAGAAGGAGTAAAACCCAAATAAAATTTACCATAGCGTCCTTTTACCATTCGTGGTTTAAAAGTGAATCCGAGAAAATCGAATGTTAAATAACGAACTCTAAAAGGTGGATGATACTTCTGCTTCTGTTTGCAATAAACAATATTGCTTTTACCCTCTTTTATTTCCAATTTACATCGTCTAAATCGAGTGGTAACAGAACCTAGTACATCCATAGCTTGTTTGAAATGATCACAATGAATAATGATATCATCAGCATATCGCTCAAACTTTACGCCAGGATGAGTAGTCTCCATCCATTTATCAAAAACAACGTGTAGAAAGATATTTGCCAATAATGGACTTATTACTCCTCCTTGTGGCGTGCCTTTGATCCGAGGATAAATACGACCATCTTTCTTTTGGACACTAGCTTTCAACCAACGTTCTACGTACAAGTGAATATGTCGCTCTTGGGTAAAATGACCTAATGCTTGAAGCATTAAATCATGGTCTATCTCATCAAAGAAACTTTTGATGTCCAAGTCGATCGCCCAGTTAGCTTCCATGCAGTTTTGCCTGCATTGTTTTATAGCCTGATGAGCAGATTTATTGGGGCGATAGCCAAAAGAATTGGAACTAAATTGCTTATCCACAATCTGCTCCAACTCTTCTCGTATTACCATTTTAGCTGTACGATCTTGTACCGTTGGGATACCTAGCTTACGCTTTGTACCATCCCCTTTGGGTATTTCTACCTCACGAACAAAATCAGGAAAGTAACTACCACTTGCTAGCCTATTCCATATCGGATAAAGATATTTCATAGGATGTGACGATACATCGGCAATTGATAATTTATCAACTCCACATGCACCTTTATTACTCCTAACCTTTTTAAAGGCTTCCCATATCTGTCGCTTATCTATCGGTTGCGACTTTTGTTTCTCTTCGAAAATCATCCTAAATTACTTTAGTCTGACTCTTTATAGTGGTAAGACATAAGGATAATATCAGATTTAAAAGCATTCAAGAAAATGAATTGCCAGAGAAGATGCATGCTCATTTGTTGAAAGATGAAATTATTGAACTAACAGGAGTACAATCTAAAGCTAAATACCAAAAAAAATTAAGAAGAGTGGCGATCTGGGATGAGAAAAATGAGCAAATAATACAGCTTATTACTAATCAGATGACTTGGTGTGCCAACACAATAAGCGAATTGTATAAGAGCAGATGGCAAATAGAAATATTCTTTAGAGACATCAAACAGTTGCTACACATTAAATCATTCATCGGAACTAGCCTAAATGCGGTAATAATACAAATATGGACTGCCTTAATTAGTATTTTATTACTCAAATACCTGAAAGTGTTAGCAAAATACAACTGGTACTTATCCAATTTAGTTGCCTTTCTAAGACTCAACTTATTTG
>JABSPR010000269.1 GCA_013214975.1 Flavobacteriales bacterium | reverse complement strand
TGCACAAATTGCGGAAATAAGAGACGTTCGTGTGTTGCAACGAATTGACCAACCCGTTAAAATTATTGATATTGATAGAATAAAAGCAGCTGAACTGGGCGTTAAACCTGTTGATGCCATTAAGAATGTTGTTTCAGCACTAAACTCTTCGACTACCTTTCAGAAAGCATTTTGGATTGATGAACGTAATGGTAATCACTATTACGTAGGAGTTACCTATCCTGAAAATCTGATTGATAATGAGCATGTAATTGACAATATCACCATGCACAGCTCAACGCACGATAAGCCGGTAGCATTTAGGAATTTTTCTAAAATCTCTGAAACAACGAACGCAGTTGAGATCAATCACCACAAGTTGATGCGTGTGAACAACGTCTACGCAAACATTACAGGAAAAGATGTTGGGTCGGTATCAGATCAAATTCAAGATATGATCGATGCCAAAATTAAAAACAAAGAAATTCCTGAAGGATATGAAGTAACATTTGAGGGCGAAGTAGGCATCATTAAAAAATCTTTCTCTGATTTAGGTTTAGGACTAGGACTAGCGGTAGTGCTGGCGTTTCTAATCATTGTGCCTCTTTTCAGATCTTTTAGATTACCATTAATTATAATCCTTTCTTTCCCATTGGGAATTATTGGAGTGGCTTTACTTATGTGGATGACGAATACTTATTTGAGCATACAATCAATTATGGGAATCATCATGATGGTTGGTATAGCTGTCTCCTATGGCAACATCTTAGTGGATAGAATTAACGCCTTAGTAATTGAAGGAACATCTAAGATAGAAGCTATTACCAAAGGCTCTGCTGACAGGTTCCGACCAATTTTAATGACTGCAAGCACAACTATTTTCGGACTAGTACCGACAGCACTAGCATTAAGCAAAGGCTCCGAAAGCAATGTACCATTGGCTATTGCCGTAATTGGCGGTACAATCATGGCAACCTTTTTAACCTTATACATTATCCCTATTTTGTATTCATACATCGCAAAAGACTAATTATGATGGAGGCACTTACAAAACGAAGTTTCTTACCAATTTACATTTCAGCAGTTTTACTCACGTTCCATTCCTGCTCATCCAAAAACGAAGAAAAGAATAGTCAAAGTGCTATTTCAGAGAAGACGACAACGGTAGAAGTAATTTCTCCGGAACAACGTTCGTTTAAAGCTGAAATACTTATTACGGGCACTGCACTACCAAATCAATCTGTGATGCTATATGCAATGGAGAGTGGTATTGTACAGTCTATCAATGTAAATATAGGTTCACTAGTAAATAAAGGAGATGTTCTTGCCTTGTTGCACAATCCTGAGTTGATTAGACTTGAAGAAAAGTACAGAGCAAAGCTCGAAGCTAAAACTTCTATTTATGATCGACTTAAAACGTCGCTAGAATTCACACCGGATTTAACACCAATCCAGCTAGTAGAAGAAGCAAGAGTACAATACGAATCGGCGAAAGCAGAACTAAGTATTATTGCAAACCGCCTAAACTTCCTACAGGTAAAAGCTCCATTTGGCGGAATTATCACGCAGAGACTTGTTGACCACGGTGCTTTAGTTCAATCGGGGTTTATTAACTCAGATGCTGCAAAAATTGTTGAAATCCAAGAGGTAAACCCAATTGTATTGACGCTACCCCTTCCTGAATCTGATGCGGCGTCTATAAAAAAAGGAACACCAGCATCTGTTTCATTTCCTGAATTAGCCGGCAATAGTTACGAAGCAAAGGTGAGTAGAACAGCTGGTGCTTTAGATCCAGCCTCGAAGACAATGCAAGTTGAAATAGACATCGACAATGGAGATCATAAAATAAAATCTGGAATGTACGCTAAAGTGACAATGCTGTTAGAAAGTCAAGAGAATGTACTTTCTCTTCCCCATACAGCGCAATATTTGTATCAAAACGAACTATTCCTTCTAGTAGTAAATGAAGGTATTGTAGAGCAGGTTCCACTTAGAAAAGGACTATCGAACAAAGACTACTTTGAGGTACTAAATGGCGACATCAGCGTTAATACTAAAGTTATTGTACAAGGAAAAAGCCTTGTAAAACCAGGTCAAACTGTGGAAGCAATTTCGAATAAATAAAAAATGAGATTAGGCCAAAACTATATTAAATACAGTCTGATTTTATTAACGACCATTCTATTGGGGACTAAGACAGAAGGACAAGATCTAAATCTAACCCAAGAGGTTTTGTACGTAAAACTTGAGGACGTTTTAGAAATAACTGGCACCAAGAGCTTAATAATAGATGAATACAAACAACGTCTAAAAATTGCAAAAGCCGAAAAGAAAATTGCTGATCAGTGGTGGCTTCCAAGCATTTACGGAGGTATAACAAAACATTCATTAAATGGCGCTGTAATGAACGCCGATGGTGCCATTTATAATAATATAAATCAATCTAATGCATGGGCAGGACTTGGCGCATCTGCAGAATGGGACTTATCTAAAGCACTCTTCTTAACTAAATCTTCAAAGCAAAAACTACAGGCCCTCAAACAGATAAGTACTGCAGAAAAGAACAAGGCAGTCCTAAAAGCAGTTTATACATTTTTAGATATGCAAGCCGAGCATTCGAAAGAGTTAGCTATAGCAGATCTTTTAGTAAATAAGGCTGAAGACATTACTAAACAGATAAGCATCCAAGTAGAGTTGGGCATTCGATATAAATCGGAGCTATATCTATCACAAGCAAGGTTGGGTCATTTTAAAATCCAACGATTAGAGGCCAATAGAAAGTACAGAATAAAAGCAGCCGAGTTAGCAAATCTTTTGAATGCAGATGCTAATGTTCGCGTTGAAAGTGCTGACCATAGCGTTACCGGAGTTGCAATTATTGATGACACACAGAACTCCCCTCCTCTTTTACTAGCAAAGCAAAGACCAGAATTCAAAGGTTTAGAAATGGAAATAAACAGTTTAAGAACCGGAAAAAGAGCTATTACCACTGGTATGTGGCTACCAGATGTAAAACTAAATACATATCAATCGATGTTTGGGGGAAACATTTCGAACAGCTCCCCTACAAACCTTTTAAACATGGGTATTGTATGGAAAATCCCCTTAGCAAACCTTATAGGTAAAGGAGAAATAAAAAAACATAATGGCCTTATAGGGCTTCACGAAAATAAATTAAAGCAGTTCCAAAACTTGGCGATCCAAGAGGCCGTTAACGCAAGAGAGCAATCAAAAATATCTGCACAAATGATGAAGATATCTGACGAAGCATTACAGGTAGCAGCTCAAGCCATGCTCCAAAGTATAGAGAGACAAATGATGGGAACAGCACAGCCATTTGAAGTTTTCCAAGCGCAAGAGTATTACCTACAAGCTAAACTAGACTACATTCTAGCCGTTACTAGTTTCAATAAAGCACAATATTCAATGTACATTGCGTTAGGGAACAACTTTTAACAATAGAAAGGCATAAAATTTGATTCTTGGCAAACAAATCAATCCAATTGATAGATATTTTGAAAACTGATTTTGACATAAGGGATACAGAATTAAAAGGCAAAGCACTTTTTACAAAACGCAGATTTAAAAAAGGCGACCTTGTTCTTTCCATTACAGGAGAAAGAATTGATCAAAGGAATATGTACACCGTTGAAATCGGAAAAGATATTCATATAGAACCTTCCAACGAAGTTAAATACTTAACTCATTCTTGCGATCCCAACCTAGGTGTAAGAAACAATACTGATTTAATTGCCCTTCGAGATATTGAGGCCGAAGAAGAAATCAACTTCGATTATGCAATGACTGAGTACGTTATTGCCAGTCCTTTTATTTGTACTAATTGCTCCATGTTTTGCAGAGGTAATATCGGAGGCTTCAAAACACTTCCAGAAGAATTCAAAACCCGTTACAAGGGTTATATATCGGCTCATTTATTATCTCAATAAGAATAACATTTGAGTAGTAATAACATTTACTGTTGCTTTGATATTTATTCTTACAACTTTATCAACACTTTTACCAAAAGATAAAAGGCTTAATACAAATACGTTACCGTGAAATTATTAAGACAAGCAAATTTAGTATCTCGACCTAGTAACTTAGCGGATAAGCGATACGTAGGAATTATACTTTCAACTAACTTAGTATTAATAGAAATAAACTATTATTAATTGGAACCATTAATTATTGACGGTACAGAAAATATTCCCAGCGTTAGCTTTGACGATAAAACTGGCAATTTGCGTATTCCGGGAAGATGATTACCGGTTAATGCAACCATATTCATCAATCCTTTGATAGAATGGCTTGAAGAATACTCTAAAATACCCTCAAGAAAAAACTGTCTTAAATGTGTATATAGAATATTTTAATACCGTTGGTTCTAAAAGGATTCTCTGGGTATTTGAAAAAGTACAAAGTATAGAAAATGCAGAAATTAACTGGTACTGTCTTTCGGATGAAGAAGACATGCAGGATTGTGGCGAGGATTATAAATCTATATTACATATTCCTTTCAATATTATCAAAACTGAGCATCGCGATCTCTCAGAAATAATTCAAGAATAAGGGGATTCCTTAAAAAACTTCGCATCAAAATTTACAAAGCATAGCTTCTCTGAAGCACGAGTAACGGCTGTATAAATCCATCGGACATAAGACTTATCTACCATTTCTTCGGTAAGATACCCTTGATCTATGAAAACAGATTTCCACTGTCCTCCCTGAGCTTTATGACAAGTGATAGCGTAAGCATATTTAATTTGAAGCGCATTAAAGTAAGGATTACTCTTTATTGCTTCCAACCGAGCCTTACTACTCAGGTCCTGATAATCTTCTGAAATGGCGGTGTAAAGGTCCTTGCTCTTATCTTTATCTAATGCGGGAGTCTCTATATCAATAGTATCCAGCATTACTTTCACATCATATTCTGGTTGATCTGTTTGGTCTACCATTTTCATACTGATATCGACAAAACTGAATCCATATATATCTTCTCTTCCAAGAATATTAGTTACTTGGATAATATCTCCATTTGCTATAAAGCTTGAACCCTCTTCATCTTTAAGCCAGAAATAATTATTCTTAACCACCATTAGCAAATCTCCCGATTCAACTTGTTCTTCATACCATCTAATCCTGGCCCTAATTTGCTGATTAAATAAGTTTGCTCGCTTATTTGACTTGCATAGTACAATCGTATCCAAAAAACCATACTCAGAATAAGATGCCTCCAGGCGCTCTTCTAATTCCACTCCAGCTACCGCAGATACATCCTTATATACTTGAATATCGAGTTGCAAAACAGATACATCCCGCTTCTCAATACTATTACGAAGACTAGTTGCATTTTTTAATATAATAGAATCTTCTTGCTGTCGAATAACTTGCTTTAATTCCGAACCTTTTATTCTTAGTTGGAACGAATCTCTTAATGTTCTCGGCTCCAATGCAGGACTAAGTTCTGACCCAATTGGTGGCAGCTGGGCTACATCGCCAATAAAAACTATCCTACATCCTTTACCAGAATAAACATACTTTATCAGGTCGTCTAATAAATCGCCAGCACCAATAAAATTTTTACTCTCGCCGATCATTGACGCCTCATCAACTATAAAATAGGTATTGTGATTTCTGTTTTCTTTGACAGAATAACTAGAGTTTGCCATAGAGTCAGTACTTCCTCTATATATCTCTCTATGTATAGTGCTCGCAAAGCGTTTAGAATAATTAGCCAGCACTTTGGCAGATC
>JABSPR010000268.1 GCA_013214975.1 Flavobacteriales bacterium | reverse complement strand
TATCGAGAAACAGCATTAAAAAAAGTTACCAATACAATAAAGACATCAAAAAATATGGAGGAATAAATTTTAATCAGAAGAAAAAAGATCTCAACACTATAAATAAGGAACTTGAGTCTCTTGAAAAAATGTTTTCAGAAAAAGAAATCATTGAATTGGACAGAGGGATTAAAATACATAAGAACGAAGTATCTCCTACTCTATTAAATAAACTAACAACTTATTTTATTAAAGTAGGAATGAAACTCCCTAACGAAATAGACATACTAGATCTAATAAAAATTTACACAGACCTAATAGAAAAGCATAAAGAGGAAACAAAAAAATACATCATTGATCTTCACGAATTCAAAATTCGTACAACAATTATTGAAAATAGAATCATTTTAAAAAACTTCCTACAATCACTGAGAGCTTCGCATTCAGCAAAACAAGATCGCTACTTTGACAGCATAGACTTTAATGCATTATTCAATGTATTTCCAATATGGCTTACTACAACTAAAGATATTGGAGAAATTCTCCCTCTTAAAAAAGAACTTTTTGACGTTTTAATTATTGATGAAGCATCTCAATGCGACATTGCCAGCTGCATACCTCTCATTCATCGAGCAAAAGAAATTATTATTGTTGGTGACCCTAAACAACTAAACCACATTTCTTTCTTATCCAACATAAGACAACTACAACTGCAAAAGAAACATAATCTTCCTAAAGAAATGGAAGACCTTTTAGACTATCGAAATAAAAGTATTTTAGACCTTACTGAAATGGCTATAAAGGATCAAATTCAAGTTAATTTTTTAGATGAACACTACCGGAGTAAACCAGAAATTATAGCTTTTAGCAACCAGAACTTTTATTTTAACGAACTGAAAATAATGACAGATCACCCCAATTTAGAACATAACAATCTAAGATGGGTAGAAGTAAATGGCATCAGAACTAAAAAAGGAACCAACACCGAAGAAGCTAATTCAATTATTGACCATATAAAAAACATTATTACCCAAGAAGAAACTCTTCCTATTGAAAACAAAAGCACAATAGGAATCCTCTCTCCTTTTAGAGCTCAAGTAAACCACATCATATCTTTAATTGAGAAAGAGATAAGCTTAAAACAATACGGTGATCACAACATATTAATTGGAACTGCACACAGTTTTCAAGGGGAAGAAAAAGACATTATGCTCCTTTCCTTTGCACTAGATAACGAATCACACCCCTCCTCTTTTCATTTTCTTACTCAAGAAGATGTTTTTAACGTCAGTATTACGAGAGCCAAGAACGAACAACACATCTATACTTCTTTTAACACAAACGAGCTTTCTCTAAACCACACACTAAGAAAATACCTTGAATCTATTGACATTTTTAAAAAGAAACAACACTTCCTACCCCACACAAAAGATCTTTTCTGTAACGAGATTCTAGAATATATTAATTCCTTAAAAATAGATACGAAAATAGCTTACAGTACTGCGGGAATTACAATTGATTTAGTAGCTATTTTAGACGATAAAATTATTGGGTTTGACCTACTTGGTTATCCTGGTCCTTTTGAGCAAGCAATAAGTCTTAATAAATATAAAATTTTACAAAGAGCAAAAATTAAACTAATACCAATAACCTATTCCGCATGGACTTACCAAAATGAGGTTTGTAAAAGCGCCATCAAAACTGTATTAGAGATATAACACCATAGAATAAATTACTCTGATATAAATAATACCTTTACTAGTAAGATAATAATCTTAAATTCAAATGGAAAAAATTAAAATACCTCTTAAAGCCAAACTGTTCTACCTTATTAATTCTCGTTACAGCATAATTGCTATCGCTATGTTAGGGATCTCTTTCCTCCTATTTACTGAGATATACAGCAATAGCGACTGGTTATCTCATCAAATTAAGAGCGATTCTCCAACAACAACTGGTAGAGTAATAAATTGCGATGTTTGGAATGATGAATATTATCAAATTAATTACAGTTACCAAACGCCCGAAGAAGAGGAAACTTATTACTGGCGTTCCTATTCCCAAACCCCTGCATCTATAGGTCAAGAGATAAAGGTAACTTATTTAAAAGCAGAACCTACTGTGAGCATG
>JABSPR010000267.1 GCA_013214975.1 Flavobacteriales bacterium | reverse complement strand
GTTTTGCTTCGTCCTTTCCGTATTTCCCGGAAAGAACCTCCGACACGACATTGTTTTTAAACTCTGATGAGTAGTGTATTGAATCGTTATTCATTTTATAGGTTTTTGGTGTCAACCTATTTCAGTACAAGACAGAGTCAACCTTGATAGTTTGTAATAGGTCAAACAATAACTATTTTTATTTTTCACATAATCGGAATTACATCTCATGAACCGAATTACCAAACTGGTACGCGAACTGCGTAAAAACCAAACACCATCTGAAGCTTTATTGTGGGGGAAATTGAGAAATCGAAAACTAAATAACCACAAATTCTTAAGGCAACATCCCATCATTTATGGGAGTGATCATCTGAATAACCCGTTGTTTTTTATTCTTGATTTCTATTGCTCTACCAAAAAGTTGGCAATTGAGTTGGATGGCTCAATTCACAATAATCAAAAAGAAGAAGATGCAAGTCGTGATAAAATATTAACGAGTCTTGGAATTACAGTAATTCGATTCCGTAATAATGATTTAGTGAATATGGAAGAAGTAAAATCAAAAATCGAATTTTACTTAGACAACAAAGCCGAATAATTCACGAATGCCAGCCCCCTCTTTTTTTCAAAAGAGCGGGTTTTGGGGTGAGTTTTTCTCACTGCCAAAAAGAATACCCAACAGTAACACCCAATATTTCTAATCGATTAGAGTATGGCGAAATAATTTTATAATGTTCTACCACAAACGGGGAAATGTATGCTTTAACCAGTAGACGACCACTGGGTTTTTGATATCGAACTCCAACTTGTGGCATTAAATTCAACTTGCCTGAATCTCTAAGAAAGTATACGTATTGAGAGTTTAACTCAAAATGTATGTTACCATGAGACCACATAAAGTTTAATCCAAAAGGCATTATAGGGCTTTCATTACCGTAGCCAACACCGGCTTTTATTCCTAATTTAAATTTACTCCCATTTATAATTATTCTTTCGCAACTAAGAAGAAACAAAGTTTCATATGGCATAAAGTCTAATTGTAAAGTGTTCCTATACCAGAAATCAAAATTTGACTTACTAGAATCTGAACTAGAAGCAAACGATTCATTCTCCGAAAGAAAAGACGTTTTATTCTTTAAATTTTCACTAACTCTATTTTTAAAAGCGAAGTTCAACCCAATCGAAAACTGGGCAGATGATAAATCGGGTGTGGTTTCGTCAAACCACAAATCCCCCCCAATCGCATTGGGATAAGATCTATATCTCGTAGCAAGTAAAAAACTTACGTTTCCTGCTATTCGAAAAGCAGCACTTAACTCTGCTCCCCAAAACACTCCTTTGATGGCTGTATTTTGCGTACGGTCAAATTTTTCTACAAGAAGGGTATCCTGAAGAAATCTTGAAGATTCAGAGTAAATTGTCTCTCTCGCACTTATCCCTGCTTCCAAGCTAACCCCAACTACCACGTCTGGAGATGGATACAATCGATATTGTATCCCAAGGGGTATATCCAAAAGCTTTATTTTTTCTTCTATTAATTCACGATCGTAAGCATAATCTGCAGTAGAATAATCGTAATTGATGGCATAACTAAACTTCGTGGAATTAGCTCCTAGTCGTATAAAAACGTGATCCGACATCGGAACGAACATGGTAAAATCGGAAACAAAATCTGCATTTGTAGAATATGTTTGCCTAAACCCTAAATCAGATTCGGGTTGCCGTAAAATGTCGTTGGCAATACCAATTCCAACGCCCAATGACCAAAGATTTTTTCCGACCGATATTGAGTCTTGGGCGTATGCCGCGATAGGCAGAATCAATAATAGAAAGAGTAAATGTCTCAACTGTGTTTGGTATTCTTGATATCTGAATTTACTACTTATTTCAATCTATATTACACCAACATAGAGAGTAATGATTTAGCAACAACCAGACTCAGGACTACAGCATCCTGTATCTTGAGCTATAACATTCTCAGATACGCCACAATTATCTTTTGCCAAACAATCCGTACTTGTAGAAGTTAGAACAAAGTTCTTTTCATTAAAGCCGAGCCCATAGCGTCCAATTGTCTCACCTTGATATTCAACATCCAATTCGAGATTCTCTATTCCAAGTCTGATCTCAGATAATTTTATAATATCCAATAACCTTTTCGAAGTTAATCGATGATCAAAATCATCGGCCTCCCACAATTGAAAACTCACCTTACTTTCGCTTCTCACCACTCCACCACAATCAATGTAAGTCTTATCCACCTGTCCTATTTCGGTTACATGAAAGTGACTTGGAATTAATTTACCATTTGGTAATTCGAACACTACATTTTCGCTTTGAGACAATTTATTTTTAAATTCTGATAAGGTCATAGCACTATTTTGTTTGATACAAATGTAAAGATAAGATTGTTGGAGCCTTGTATCATGCATTCTAACATTTTACAATTACTAACAAGCAACGTGCTTAGGTAAATCTACTTATCTATTTTTCTCAATAAATTCCTTCAACTTATTACCTTAGTGAAGTAAACATGAGGGGCCTACCTCTTTTCAATCAAACTAATTTCAATTACATAGCTTATGAAACCAAGTGGACTAATAGTAACATCAGACGATTACGGGATAAACAAATCCGCCAATAGAGGGATTATTGCTGGAGTTAAAACCGGAGTTATCTCTTCCGTACATGTCTTAGCTAATTTGGTAAACCAAGCCGATATAAACGAACTAATTAAAGCAATTCAAGAAAGCGGTAATAAATGTGGTATCGCATTACACCTTAATACCACAAGAGGAAGAGCGTTGGTACAAAAGAAAACTGCTTTCACAAAGCGAAGAAAAAAGAAGTATAGTTTTAAGCCACTTAAACATTATCGGCATTCAAGAATTCTAAATAGCAAAACGGAAGCAAAGAATATGGAGGCCGAATTAAAAGCTCAGTTCGACAAACTTGCTGATCTTTTAAGTGGTGCAGAAAACATTGATGCCGTATCGTCGCACCAAAATATTCACTTATGGGATAAGACATTGAGTGCGATGGTTAGTAGAATTATAACTGGTACAACTATCCCTGTTAGAAGTCCAATTAGATATGAAAAAGATGAAAACCCAGATACTTCAACTTTAAGATATGGTACAAAACCATTAACTAAACTTAGTATAAAGAAAGCCGGAGGAATAATCGACTCTATTAGTACAACTAAGCTTATGCTAACAGGGAATTCCTTCTCAAAACAAAAGGTTATGAGAGATCTAGTAATAAAAAGTAGTCCTCGTGAATTACCTGTTAATCTTTCAGGACATTGGTTCGGACAACCTTCACAGAAAGGAATGACCTGGTTTATTAACGCACTTAATAGCATGAACAACCTAACGGGGCAAAAAGGCTATACTTCCGAATTACTAATGCACTTAGGCGATTCTAAAAAGAAAGCTGATCAAAGCATGGATTACGGAATGGCTAGTAGATACGAGGAGTTTAAGAATGTAACTAACCCTGCTTTTATAGCTGCATTCGAAACACAAAAAGATATTTGTAAAACAAACCATGGTTCTTTTCGATCTGTTTTAATAGGTGATGACAGCATCCGATACAAAGTAAAATAAGTCCTTTCGAAGAAACATTACTTTTGGCAACGTTGTTGTAAAGCAACTTGAAACAAAAATATACTCAAT
>JABSPR010000266.1 GCA_013214975.1 Flavobacteriales bacterium | reverse complement strand
GTAATACCCTTTAGCGAATCTTTGATCTGCCGCACCAATTCGTCGACAATATTTTCAGCTAAGTAAATAGAAGTAACAATAGATATTTCCATGAACGGAAAGTTCAATTTGGGTTAATTGAATCTAATATAAGCTAAATCTTATATTTCTAATCATTAGAATAGGTTATTAAAAAGGTCTGAGTTTGTATATTTGAATAAGACACAGTTGTTTCAGAAAACCATTACGGCTCAAATGAAAATTCCATTTAACAAACCTTTTCTTACAGGCAAAGAAACAGAGTACATAAAGGAGGCGGTAAAATCGAAAAAAATATCAGGGAACGGAGTGTTTACACAAAAGTGCCATGCCTTTTTTGAAAAAAAGTATGGTTTCAATAAATGCCTATTAACCACCTCGTGTACTGACGCATTAGAGATGACCAGCCTTTTAATCAATATTAAAGAGGGTGATGAAGTAATCGTACCATCCTATACATTTGTTTCTACAGCTAACGCATTTATTTTACGAGGGGCTAAAATAGTATTTGCTGATAGCCTCGATGATAATCCTAATATTGATGCTTATAAAATTGAAGAATTAATTACGCCAAAAACCAAAGCAATTGTGGTTGTTCATTATGCGGGTGTTGCATGCGAAATGGATAAAATCATGAGCATAGCTAAGAGGCATAGCCTTTATGTTATTGAAGATGCAGCTCAAGCTATTGATTCTTATTACAAAGGGAAACCACTAGGAAGCATTGGTCACTTCGGGACATTTTCATTTCACGAAACAAAAAATATTATTTGCGGAGAAGGTGGTATGCTCGTAATTAATGATGATACATTTGCTGAAAGAGCTGAAATTATCTGGGAAAAAGGCACTAACAGGGCAGCCTTTCATCGTGGTGAAATAAATAAATATGGATGGGTTGATATTGGTTCATCCTTTCTTCCTTCTGAAGTTATCTCTGCATTCTTATATGCGCAACTTGAAAACATGGACAATATCCAAAAGAAGAGAAAATTAATATGGAACACCTACTTCAAAGCATTTGAGTCTTTTGACTTCGAAGGGAAAATAAAATTAATTCGCCTACCAAAGTTTGCAACAAATAATGCTCACCTGTTTTATCTCGTGTTACCTACTATTGACATTAGAACAAAATTAATCGAGTTTTTAGAGTCAAATAAAATGAAGGCAGTTTTTCATTACTTACCTCTTCATAAAAGCGCCTACTACAGTAAGGTACACGACTCAAGAGAATTACCCAACAGCGAAATATTCGCAAATAGACTTCTTCGATTACCTTTTTATTATGAACTTTCAATAGGAGATCAATTGAAGGTGATAGAATGTGTTAAGCACTTTTTAGAAGGTTTAGACATTAATTAATTTTATATCAAACGTATCAAGTTAGTACTGAAGTGTTAATAGTTGCATTATTCTTTATATACCTATTTCTAATAGCATTTGCGTATTTAATCGGCGGAATTATAAATCCCAAGGGGGCTTTGGGAAATAATTCGATAAAATCATTTGAACATATTTTCATAGGTTCGCTATCTATTATTCTATGCTTTGCATTGCTCAAAAGTGGGTTTACCAGCTTTGTCATAGTATGTATTCCTTCTACGTTATTGTATTTCTATTTCAAAGGACATTTGAAAAACATATCATCAATTAGACTAAAGCTACCGCCTGTAAACAAACGACAAACAGTCACAACAGTCTCACTTGCCCTTATATCATTTTTTTATTGGTCTCGTTATTCCATTGATTACTCAACAATGTCAATTATTCAAGGACACTATGATTTTAGCTTCTATTCGGAAATTGCCAGAGGACTGATGAAAGAAGGCATTGAATCTACTGACGTAAGATTCACTCCATTATACCACCCCTCAGGCACTATATTATACCATTATTTCGACTTATGGTTAACTGCTTTACTATCCATATTAAGCAATATCAGCACATTCCGAATTTTAATGGTTGTTGTCTATCCCTTTTTCTATTTCCTCACTTTATTAGGAATTTCATCTTTTATTGAGAAATATTCTGAAAATATTTTGAGCTTAATTCTTCTCCCCTTTCTATTAACATTCACGCTCACTTTAAATATTCCGTTGTTAAAAGAACTAGATCTTTTTAACTACTCCAATTTTGGAATTCATTTATCAAAATACCTTCAATTGAAATTGCTATATATATATCCATTTATTCTTTGGGCAGTTCATTCATTTATATCTAAAAAAACACTAAAAGCTACTTTATTTCTACTTTTGGCATGCACAATGTACAACACGTTACTAGTGCCCATAATACCTGCAACACTACTATTGGGAGTATTCCTCTTTTTCACAACATCTGGCACCTATATTAATCGATCAAAGAACTTAATACTGGTTTCTTGTTATATCGTCACTGTTCCGATATACATGTATTACCTCTCAAACAAAAGCGATTCAGCTTTCGAACAGGTTTTTTTCCTATCCAATATTAAATCCGCAATTGTTGTATTTTTCGAAAACATTATAAAATCAGGGGTATTTTATCTTCCAGTAGTTACGGTACTAATTATTGCCTTGGTGAAATCCAAATTTCAATTTATTAGCCAACACAAAGAAATTATTATCATCTTAATTACCAGCCTATTAGGCGGACTGGTTTTCGCTTCACTATATCATGGCACTCCTAACTATAATCAAGCTTATTACAACTTTCTTCCATCTGCTACCCTAGTCTTCTTCCTTATATCAATTCCATATTTAATGAATAAATATATCTATTCAATTGGAGCTCTTTTATTTGCAATTAACTTCTTCGCCCCTATTTCAATTGACGAAGGATGTAAGACAGACTATACTCAAAAATATGTACAAACTTGTTTGAATGAGTTCAAAAAAATGGAATCGCCTAAATTTCTAGTATACAATCCTCAGGAAATTCAGCGATGGGATTACACATTCATGGATATTGCCCAGTTTACTTCAAACATAAAAAACATCCCGAGCGGGTACAACATATCCAAAGATTTTATGGATTTAGTTATTAAGCATGATCTTTCTCCATTTGGCAAATGGTGTATTGATAATGAAAAGAAAATCAATGAATACTCCCTTATTGATTATATGAGTGAGAAAAATATTGATTATCTATTCTATAATACTGATAACCAGTTGCCTTTTAATTCAGATCACTTATTCGTCAGAGTTGCCACAGATCCTTTAAGCCGAGAAACTCTGCTGAGGATAATTGATAAAAAAAATAATTAATAAATCTAGATGCGGGTTAAGAACGAGCTTTACTTACTCATCCCCTTTTTATTTCTTTTTAGACTTACATTTGGCCTTTCCTCTAATTTTTGGACACCAGACGTTTTTCAAATCTATTTAATTGGTCTCAAGTCATTTACGATGAACGTCTGGCCACTATACGGGC
>JABSPR010000265.1 GCA_013214975.1 Flavobacteriales bacterium | reverse complement strand
TTACTTCCGGTGGCAATAACAGCATCAAAATTCAGCAACCTATCTTCACAGAATTCAATTAAAGGCTCAAATTCAGAATCGAGCCTAATTAATTCACTTACCAAGTAGGGCAATAATACATCATCTGATTGAGCCAGCTTTCCCTTAAAAACATTACCGGTTATTATTATGGATAAAAAATCATGGAAAGCCACTAACGGTATGTTTCCTGCTGCAATAACACCGATTACAACAGGCTTTTTTTGCTTCTCTATTATGCCTTGATATGGCTCAACCCATTCGAATAATGTTTCTTCATTCAAAAGCTGACACCATGAATTAAGACATGTGAGTAAGTTTTGTTTATCAAACCAGGGATTACGCACTTCAGCCAAACGCATTGCGTTCGCAAAACCCGAGGACACTTCCTGCCCTTTCTCCCAGGCAACAACTTCATTCTCAATAAGTCTACCCAAAGTTACAAAAGCCGCAATCTTACTATTTAAATTCATTTAATCAGTTATTTACTTTGAATCGACAATTTTTATTTAATTTTGCCATATTGCAAAAGTATAATATTTAATAAAAGCATAGAATGGCAATAATTATAACTGACGAATGTATTAACTGCGGGGCATGCGAACCAGAATGTCCAAATAACGCAATTTATGAAAGTGGCGAAGAATGGAAATTCTCTGATGGTACATCATTAACAGGTAACCATACAGATACAAAAGGAAATGCCATTAATGCGGATGAAGAACAAGCTCCAGTAAGTGAAGACTTTTATTACATTACTTCAGATAAATGCACCGAATGTAAGGGTTTTCACGATGAGCCTCAATGTGCGGCTGTTTGCCCTGTTGATTGCTGTATCGATGATCCTGACGTAAGAGAATCTGATGACGAGCTATTGGCTAAAAAAGCATTCATGCATGTTTAATGGCTAAACGAATTTAGAGGAACACTGCTATATTAATAGCGGTGTTTTTTTTTGCTCTATATTTTAAAAGTATATTACACTATGAAAACATTACTCGCTTTATCCATTTGCCTATTGAGCATGCAATTGTATGCTCAAGACGAAAAGCAAGAGTACAATTTTGAAGAAATAGAAAAAGATCTCAGCAGATTATGCGCGGCAATTATTTCTTCAGATACCGACATAAAAAAAACACATGCAAGTTTTATATTTAGTCAAAAACTCAAAAGCGTTTTAATTCTTGATAAAGCATACGATTATAGTTTTGAAAACATAGAAACGCTTAAACAGATTGTTCCAAAAGACAAAAGTTTTAAACTGTTCATTTGGGCTATTCCATATACGGATGGCACGTACAAATATTTCGGATTACTACAGAAATACAATAAGGACAAAAAGAAATACGACATCATATCGTTGCTAGACAAGTCGAGTTCAATTGAACAAGCTTATAAGAAAGTACTTACGCCTGATAATTGGTGGGGAGCCTACTATTATAATTGCTTCACCACTAAAGTGAAGAAAAAAACATATTACGTTATGTTTGGATGGGATGGTAATAATAAGCTATCAAACAAAAAAGTTATTGACATTATGTATATAACAAAGAACGGACAAATTCGCTTTGGCGCAAATCTATTTAAGGTTGGCAGAGGATATAAAAAACGAGTATTCTTTGAGTTCAGTTCTGAAGTTGTAATGTCTTTAAAATACCATGCAAGAACTAAAAGAATAGTTTTTGACCACTTGGCACCGTTAGAACCGAATCTTAAAGGGCAACGACAATTTTATGGTCCAGACTTAAGCCTAGATGCTTTTCAATATAAAAAAGGGAAATGGAAATTCTTATCGGATATAGAACAAAACAATTCGGCCAAGCCAAAAGTTAAAATCGATTCACCTGGACATGGGTTAACTCCAAATAAAAAGTAATTGAACTTCCAGCTTTAATAATGGTCTTTCCCCTATTCCTACGATCAACGAAATAACCCGGACGCACTAAATTATTCCCTTATATATTCAACTTTCTAACCAAAAAGTTGCAAATTTGCCGTCTTTTAAAAATTGAAATTCAAACACGAAGAACGAATGAGTAAAGTACATAATTTCAGCGCAGGCCCTTGTATCCTTCCACCAGAAGTATTAAAAGGAGCTGCAGATGCCGTTAATCAGTTTAATACCCTTAACCTATCTTTAATAGAAGTATCTCACAGAGGCAAGGACTTTATTGCAGTTGCGGAAAAAGCTACATCTTTAGTTAGAGAACTACTAAACGTTCCAGATGGATACTCTATTGTGTTTGTTCAAGGAGGTGCGAGCACACAATTTTTAATGACACCTTACAATTTCTTAAAAGAAGGTGGAACTGCAGCATATACGAATACAGGTACTTGGGCGGCTAAAGCGATAAAAGAAGCTAAATTATTTGGGGATATCAACGTAGTAGGTTCTTCTGAAGATAAAAACTACAACTACATTCCTAAAGGATACTCAATCCCGGAAGATGTTGATTATTTCCACATCACTTCAAATAACACTATCTACGGAACACAAGTAAAAGACTTTCCTGAAACTAATGTTCCTGTAGTTTGTGATATGTCGTCTGATATTTTCAGTAAGGTAATTGATGTTAGCAAATTTGATGTAATCTATGCTGGTGCTCAAAAAAACATGGGAACTGCCGGTGCTACATTAGCTATCGTAAAAGATAGTTTCATGGAAAGTAGCGGAAGAGTAATTCCTTCTATGATGAACTACAAGCTTCACGCATCTAAGGAATCTATGTACAATACCCCTCCTGTATTTGCAATCTACGTTTCTATGTTAATGTTACAATGGATGAAAGACGTAGGTGGCGTGGCGAAAATTGAAGAAATGAACATCGCAAAAGGGAAGTTAATGTATGCTGAGATCGACAGAAACAGCATGTTTACTGGTGTTGTTGTTGAGGAGGACAGATCTGACATGAATGCAACATTTATATTAAACGATGATTCTAAGAAAGAAGAGTTTGATGCAATGTGGAATGCAGCAGGAATAAGTGGAATTAAAGGACACAGAGATGTTGGTGGCTACAGAGCCTCAATGTACAACGCCCTACCTCTTGAGAGTGTTCAAGCTCTTGTTGATGTAATGAAAGAATTCGAATCTAAAAACGCATAATTATGATTAAAGTATTAGCAAACGACGGAATCTCTGCCGAAGGAGAAGTAGCATTAAAAGCAGCTGGCTTTGATATTATTACAGAAAATGTACCTCAAGATCAATTAGTAGATAGCATTAACAGTAATGATTATTCTGCTTTATTAGTAAGAAGTGCAACTACAGTTAGACAAGATTTAATTGATGCATGTCCAGGTTTAAAACTTATCGGACGTGGTGGTGTTGGAATGGATAACATCGATGTAGATTATGCAAGAGGAAAAGGAATTGAGGTAATTAACACACCAGCTTCTTCTTCTCAATCTGTTGCTGAACTAGTGTTTGGACATATCTTTTCGTTAAGCCGTTTCTTAAACGATTCTAATAACAAAATGCCATCAGTTGGAGATACCGAATTCAAGCAGCTTAAGAAAGCTTATGGAAAAGGTGTTGAGTTAAGAGGAAGACAAATTGGAATTATCGGATTTGGTAGAATCGGACAATCTGTTGCTAAATACGCATTAGGATGTGGAATGAGTGTTGTTGCTTACGATCCGTTTATGACAGAAGCTAGTATTACTGTTGAAATTGCTGGAGCTGCAGATGTAACAGTTAATATTAAAACAACTGACTTTGATACTTTAATTTCTACAAGTGATGTAATTACTTTCCATGTTCCAATGCCAGAAGATGGTAAGCCGTTAATCAACACAGCGGAAATGAACAAAATGAAAGACGGTGCTATCCTAGTGAACGCAGCAAGAGGTGGAGTAATTAATGAAGCTGATTTAATTGCAGCCTTAGACTCTGGCAAAATTGGTGGTGCTGGTTTAGACGTTTTCGAAAATGAGCCTACTCCAAGAATGGATTTAGTAAGTCATTCTAAGGTTTCAGCAACTCCTCACATTGGAGCTGCAACAGGCGAAGCTCAAGCACGAATTGGTACTGAGTTGGCTGAAAAGATCAACGCATTTTTCAACTAATATTCCGTAAAATTCAGAATGGCAAAAATTCTTCCTTTTAAAGGCTATCGTCCTAAAAAAGAGATAGCTCACGAAGTAGTAAGTCGATCAATAGACGCATATAACAATGTTGAGATCGAGGATATTATTGAGAACTGTCCTAAAAGTTTTATTCAAGTTGTTAGGCCAGAAGAAGCGTATCAAAATAAAATTGAGCCCCGATCTATCGAGTACAACACTTTTGTAAGAAAGAAGTTCGATGACTTCTTGGAGCAAGGAATATATGAGCAAGAAGACCAGTTATCTTTCTACATCTACGAACAAGTAAAATTCGGAAGAACATTTACAGGATTGTTAGGCTGTGCTTCTATTGATGATTATATGGAAGGTGTGATTAAGAAGCATGAACAAACGCTTACATTCAAAGAAGAAAAGCTTAAAGAATATTACGATACTACCAATATTAATGCGGAACCAGTGTGTTTTGCTTACAAGGCAGATGAAAAGCTGGACGCGTTTATCGAAAAGCGTAAACAGAACGATTGTGCATTTGATTTCGAAGATACGGATGGGACAAAGCATAAGCTATGGGTTGTTTCTGATGAAATTGGATTAGACGTTATAACTAGTCGATTTGAAACTCTTAAGAATCTTTACATCGCTGATGGGCACCATAGAAGTGCGTCTCTTGTACTACTTGGACAATCTAGAAGAAAAAAGCTCGACAGAATGAACGTTCCGTCGAGTAAGTACATGGGTATATTCTTTTCGGATGATCAGTTAGAAATATTTGATTTTAACCGAACGGTAGTTGATCTAGGTGAGTATTCTTCAGAAGAATTAATTACGGCCATTTCTAAAAACTTTGACATAGAGAAGAAAGGTTCTGAAGAACATAGGCCAACTGGGCTACATAACCTAAGTATGTTTTTAGATAAC
>JABSPR010000264.1 GCA_013214975.1 Flavobacteriales bacterium | reverse complement strand
TTCTAAAATTGTGTTAGAACTGCCGCATTTTACTAATTGTAGTAAGTAGATAATGAGTCGTTATTCTTATAGTAATAGTAGTAATATTTCATTGTAAACAACTCACCGCTGCTTGGGGGTATGGCCGTGATATTTACAAATGTAACACAGTTAAAATAATAGTTAAAAATATACACCATTAACAGAAAATATGCCTAAGAATTTAACCAAACATCGGGGCACAAATGCACAGTCAAAAGCTGTTGAGACTCACTTTCATAATAATTATGGTTTATTCTGGCTATCATTTGGTTTAGCAACTTATTATATAACAATTCTGCAAGCGGCTCCTTATCTGTTTTCAAAATGGGCAACCCACCTGCCAATTTTAGTCCTGATAGTTTTTGTAGCCTTCTAGGACTCTTTATTGTATCGTCTAAATATTCCAATACTAAGAGTAAGCTCAGGGTAAGAATCAAACCGGTAAAAAATGCCAACAACATAAAAACTGGCTTCTTTGATTTTTCTGCATTTACAGGATAAAACGGATGATCAACAATTTTTAAACTGGTAAGCCTTTCTATGCTTTCTTGTTTTAGCCTGGCTTCATTCAGGCTTTCCATCAATGATAAGTAGTCTTCTTCCAACATATTTATTCTTCTTTCCATTTGTTTGATAGACGACCCGAGAGAAGAAAACTTGGTGTAATTTTCTTCAAACTCCTGTCGGAATGCGATGTATTGATAAATCCTGGCAGTATACTCTTCTTCCTTAATAGCTGCTTGGAGCCAAGAATCTACAATACTTTTTACAGCGAGTCCATTAGAAGAATTTCTTAAATCGTAAAGCTGTGATACCTCATCATTTAACTGTTCTTTTAATTTATCCGATTGAGCCTTCAACTCCATGAAATAATCATTTCTCATTTCAGATGGATTATTATCCTCTAACGAATCAGGCAATTCTATTATGGCTTTTTGGGAAATCTCAATAAATGCTATTTGAGACGTTACATCTCTTAACTTCTTCCTTATACTCAGAATAGACTGGTTCTTTAATTTGATTCCCTCCCCTAATGACATTTTATTCTCAGCTTCTTCCTTCGCTGCAACTGCTGCTGCCAATTGTAATTTTTCTCCTTGAAATGCCACTTCAAACTCTTCTCTTCTATGCGCTAAATATTTGGTTTGTTCGTAATAGTTAATCACCTTTTGCTCAGTCATAAGCTCACTTAGCTGCTCTTCGGCTGTGTCTAATTTTGTCTTTGCTACAGCTGTTTCTCTTAAAAAATATTGTACTACTTCCCACGATTCCGCAGAACGTATGGTTTTCACGTCAGTCAATATTACTGATAACGCAATTCTAATGGTATGGTAACAGATACCTGCATCAGATGTTTCATAGCTAAAAACTACCAAATCGCTATTACCCTCTTGCATGCCAGATAAGCTAAGGAGTTTATCTAAACCAAAATAATCGCTAGATAAAGACTGGGTAGAATTCAACAAATAGTAGATCTCGTTCTCATAGCTACTATGATAATGCTCATATAGCTTTAAATACGTAGCCTCTTCATTTTGCTTCACTACAAGTTGATCGGTAAACTCTTTAGGAAGTATTTCAGCCAGTAATTCCTGATTATCAGATGACATGTCCTGCTCGCTTATCACATCCTTGGACAAATAAAAAGACAAAGTCCTCAAGATTATCTCTTCTCTAGTAGATCTAGACTTCATGTTTTCGAACAGATTATCAAATTTTGTTTTAATGGCAAAAAAATCTGTTCGCCGATCACCTTCGACAGAACTACCTGATGCAAAACCAGTATATATAGTAGTGGTAGTAAGGTAATTACGCTTATTATCATCCATTAAGAGCAACACCATTATCATTAGTACTACAGGTATAATTACCAGCACTTTATAGTGATTAATTAGTAAACGGATAAATGCTAATAAGCTCATTTTATTTAATTTTTACTCCCGATACTTCTTCAAGAAGAGACAATGCCAACGTATAGTCTCTTCTTGCCTCCAACATAAATATTTTTGCCTTTACGGTCTCAATATGAATTTTTGAATAGTCTAATAGTTCAATAGCATTATTTCCCAATTCTACTTCGGCATAATTATAATTGATCTCTGAGATTACAACGGCATCGTTTCGAAGTCTCAAAACCTCGGCCTTAACTTCAATATCGAGGTACAGTTCTATAATTATTTTGCGTAAGTTTTGTTTTAGCTCTTCTTTTTTTTCTACAGAGATATCATATTCGAGTTCACGTACTTTGATACTTTCTTTTCTATTAAGCATTGTAGACAGTTGAAGTGATATGGATGCGCCCACACCATACCAATTTTGGGCAGTAGTAGAAAATGATTGTGGTATTGCAGATCCAACTACCATGGCGTTATTTGTTCCCCAATTGTAATTACTGTTAAGTTTAAATCCGTCGAGCCAGAGCTTTTTTTCTATCTCTATCAGTTCGTTGTGCTTGTGACTGGTTAAATCCTGAAATCGAATTAAAGGAGAATTATAATATGCATCTTCTATTAGTTCTAATAACGGTGGTAATTCTATAACACCTATATACTGATGGTTTACATCTAACGTGTCAGCGCTAACTTGTGCATAGCACACTGCGTTAAACACGAACAAGCCAATAATTATTGGCCAAATATTTTTACTATTTAATAAACTCACTTATAATGTTTTGCTCCTTTTTATACATTTTCAATCTGAAACAATGCAGGGATTGTTCTTAAGATTAATTTAAGATCATTAAAGAACGAATAAGTGTCTGCATACTTGTTATCAAGCATTTTACGTTCGTCCTCACTCATTTCACTTCCTCCTCTTTTTTCTACTTGCCATAATCCTGTAATTCCAGCTGGTGCCATAAATCGCTGTGTCCACTTATCTGATGTAAGTAGTTCTGCTTCATAGAGTGGTAATGGTCTATTCCCTACAATAGACATGTCTCCTTTGATAACATTAATGAGTTGTGGTAGCTCATCTATACTAGTATTCCTTATTATTCTTCCAACTCCAGTGATCCTTGGATCGTCTTTTATTTTAACAAAAGTTCCTTTCCTTTTTGCCTTTCTTTCCAAGAGAAAATGGCGTTCGCATATTTTATTCCCGTCTACAATAAGTACTGGTGAACAGAATTTCTCTAAATACTCACAACTAGGGCATTCTTCGGATTGCTCATCGGGCAAATTTTTATTTGCATACTGATTCAAACCTTCCAGTTCCTTAAGTCTATCTTCTGCATCAACATACATTGATCTTAATTTATAGAAATCAAAAACCCGATACCCTGTACCTACACGTTTAGATGCATAAAACAATGGCCCGCGAGATTCTATTTTCATAGCAATCATTGTTACTAAAAGAATCGGAGATACCATCACCAAAACAATAGAAGCGAATATCACATCAAACAAGCGTTTCGATAAAGACAAATTTGTCAAATCTATCCTCCTATCATCTTTTCTAATACGAGGAGACCTGAGAGATTTAAACTCCATTAAAAAATCCATTCGAGACCGGAAATCATTTAAGACAAAAGGCTTTACGATAATCTCATCAATACCTACAGAAATTGCTTCGAATCTTTTTTTCTTAGTAAATGATTTAACAATTTGAATAAATACCACCTTATCATAGCGTCTTAGTTTTTTTAATTTCCTTAGAAACTGACATTCATCATTAGTAATATTCTCAATATCTATAAATATAATATCAGGAACGGATTCAGTTAATTCAAGAAAACTAATTGCTTGAGCTGTGTTCTTTTTTCTTATGATTCGAGCTATCTCACTCTTATAAAACTTGAACTCTATTACATTTCCGATGTAGAGTATTGACTTCTTTTTCATGTTCTTCTAATTGGTTTACCCGGCCATTTTTAGGCCTTTGAAAATATTATAGACTTTCACCTTTAATTCCTCAGGATTAAAAGGTTTCATTACAAAATCAATGGCACCTAACTCCAAGCATTTAATCCGCTCTGTACTTCCCTGTTTTCCAGACAGCACCATAAAAGGGATATCTCTAAAGAAAGAACTGCTTTTAATGTGTTCTAATAATTTATTGCCATTCATCTCCGGCATATCCAAATCAGATATTATTAGATCCGCTGTATTACCTTTTTGTAAGTAGACTAGCGCATCATGTCCATTGTTCATAGCAACGACCCTATAGTGTGTCTGCAAGTAATAATGAAGGAACTGACGCATATACTGGTCATCGTCTATTATTAATATTTTCTCCTTTTTCATAATTTCCAAATATTGATTTCCAACCCTTACATACAATTCAATGCCAAGTGTAGTTTCTCTGACTTTCCACTAGTAAACCTTCATTTTTAAATATTAATGGAGGCAAATCAATTCTCTATCAGAGACGATATTCTACATCGTAGATTGAAGCAGATCGCAAATTGCCCGGGAAACGCAACAGTTAGTGAATCAATTGTATCCATTTTAAAAGACTGGAATAAGTATTGATAAGACAACACTATAAATTTCAAATTGAAGCCATGCGTAAAATTGTCGACTCTTTATTCTCCTATTCTCCTTTTATCTATTCAATCTTTAAGAAAAACACCGACCTATATCGATTTGCAATTTATTTTATCACTCTTGTTGGACTTTGGAAAGTTGCCTTTGCAATAATTTGGAGAACTCCCTATTTATTAGATTTATATAATAATTTTAGCCTAGGCGTTATAGACTTAATTCTCAATCATTGTGGTATTCTATTGAAATGTCTTTCTTATAAGATAGAAATAATTTCAGCAGATAGATTACTTCGAATTCCAGGCACTTTAGGTGTAACTGTTGGAGAACCTTGTATTGGATTTGATCTCATGGCACTCTATACCGCGCTTATAATCTCCTATAAAGGAACAAGAAGCGACAAGATAACCTACGTAATCTTTGGTCTAGTAATCATTCATTTTATCAATATTATTAGGATATGCGCTCTATCTATTTTGGTATCAATCAACTCGAAAATATGGGAACTAAATCATAAAGTAATTTTTACTCTCATAGTTTATTCTGTGATATTTATGCTTTGGAAAAAATGGATTATTCACAATACCAGCTTATCCAAATAACTCTCTCTATCACAGATTTCTTCTCTATCTGAGAAAAAAAACAGTCATTCTTAGTTATTTATATATATAACTATATACTTGGCATCCTACTTGAAGCAACAGTTATCAAACTATATATATGAAATCAAAATATTTAAAACCAAAACTACTGTTAATGATAATTTCATTAACGTTTGTATCGATAAGCGTATTTGCACAAGGACCACCAGGACCACCAGGCGTCCCCCTTGATTTTGGGATACTCGCATTTTTATTAGCCTGCATGGGATATGGAATACAATCACTTGTAAATAAAAATAACACAAAAAGTTAACTATGAAAGAAATAGAAAAACTAAAATTCAGACTGGAAGCTCAAAAGTGTGCAAATGACTTAAATGTATTTACAGACAAGCACCCATATATTAACAATGCTTTCTTCTTAAAAGAACTAAAAAAACAATATGTAAAACTGGAACTTTTTGAACTCGCTGAAATAATTAGAAAGAGACTAGAAATAATAAAAGGTATTAAAGAAATAGCATTTAAAAGGCTCGTCGCCTTACAATTAAAAAGCAAAGACGAAACCTCTTATTTGAATTGAATAATTTTTGACCAATTACCAAATCAACTTTAACAATAAAATATAACATCACACATGAGAATATTATACTAATCCTTTTCCTATGGATATTTATCCTACCTACTTACGGGCAAGCCCTAATAACTTATCAGGGAACTTAGTATTATCGGATTATTTAGAACTCGTAGATAATATTGCAACTCAAGATATTGTTCATATAAATAGTGCGAACCAAACAACCATAAAGAAGATTTCGAATTAGTAGATACATATGTTGCATGGGGTCACTTTTTAATAGTTAATGAAACCACGCCATACACAATAGAAAGAAAACACACAAAACATGAAGGACATGACATTGGTGGAATAGAAATAATTAAAATTGAATCATGAAAAAATTACGAATACTTAGACTAATTATTGAAGCTAAAAAATGTGCTAAAAACCTATCCAACATAACTGAGAAAGAGAGCCTAGTAGAAAATATTATCTTTTTACAAATACTGGAACAGGAATATGCAAAATTAGAGCATTATGAATTTGCTGAGATTATCAAGAAGCGTATTAAGCAGATTTCCAGCATATTAGAAGATACCCTTAAAGCAAGAAAATCAACACAGATTTAAAAAGCTTAACCCGTTCCGAGTATTATATACATTGTTAGTAGTCTAAAGAAACATATCAGGGTATAACCCTTTACTTGTATCGATTGCATAATGGTCGAAATTCTTTATTCCAACCTTCTCTAATACCTCTTCGTCTGTAAAAAAATTACCCGTACAGGTGTCGCTAATTTTTTTCAAAATACAATAAGCTGCATCAGCAACAATTTGTGGCGATCGACAATAACCAATCAATTCTTTTCCATTTTTATTCAAATACCTAATCGCGGATGTCGCAATCAATGTTTTGGGCCAAAGGGCATTTACTGCGATTTTATCCTTCATTAATTGCTCTGACATACCTAAGCCCGTCAAACTCATTCCGAATTTAGCCATCGTGTATTCTAAGTTTTCTTTAAACCATTTTTTACTCAGGTTAATGGGTGGAGCAAGAGTCAGAATATGCGGATTCATTGAATTCTTCAAATAAGGCAAGCATTTTTTAACAACAAGATAAGTACCTCTTGAATTTACTCTATGCATCAAATCAAACTTTTTAAGGCTTAATTCCTCTATTAATCCTAAGGAAATAGCACTCGCATTATTAATTACTATGTCAATTGTTTTAAACTGTTTTATCGTGAGCTGAACCGCTTTTTCTACTTGTGTGTCATATCTAATATCGCAACAAATCGGAAGTGCTCTCCCTCCTACCGACTCAATTTTTTTAGCGGCAGTATAGATTGTTCCTGGTAATTTTTCATGAGCATGTTCTGTTTTTGAAACTATAGCAATATTTGCTCCTTTGCTCGCGAGCTTGACCGCTATGGCCAACCCAATCCCCCTGCTGGCTCCAGTAATAAAAACAGTTTTGTTTTTTAAATTCATCATAATATATTTATGTTAATAGTGATACTTCTACAAATCAGTGAGATTCTAGGTAGAACTCGAATGCTTCTTTCGATGTTTTGCGAAAACGATAATGAAAATATTCCTTCAGCTTATTTCTATCCAGAACTGGTCTGTACTTAATAAAGTCTAAGTGCTCTTTCGTATAGTCTATTAAAGAAAACTTATTTAGCAGGTTTAGTATTCTACCTAATCGCACGTTGTTTAGAGAGAGGTATAATTTTGATTGCATATCCGCAATTTCTCTTAACGAAACCCATCCCTTTCCCGCAATATTATATGTTCCGAGCAATTCCCTTTCAGCACATTCAATTAAACAACCCACCACATCCTCATCCCATACAAAAGAGAATGGTGATACAGCCTTATTTAATCCGACAATTACTGATCTATCAAACCATCTAGAAACAATGTTGTTTGAATTTGATCCAAGAATCGTACAGGGTCTAAATATTGTATAATTAAGTCCTGTGTTCTTTGAATGCTCTTTGATAATTGATTCGGCTATTACTTTATTCCGACCATAAGTTATGGGGTTGTTGGATTCGACAGGCTGCTTTTCAGTAATATAATTTGGCAACCCATCCTTGTATCCATATACTGCTCCACTCGAAACAAAAACAAAGTGTTCTACAGTATTCATTGAGCATAATTTCAATAACTTTTTTAAGCCACCTATCTCAATTTTATAAATTTCATCCGACCTGTTTTTATCTGGAGACATTATACCAATGAGATGAAAAACGATATCGAATTTCATGCTTTTAAAAATGGCGTTTAAGTGATGTGATAAAATACTCAACTCATGAGAAACTAAATGTGGTAATTTGACTTTAGGTTTTTGAACATCCAAACAATGAACATTTAGATTTGGATATTGTTTTAACAACCCTTTAATGAGCTTAGTCCCCAAATTACCTGCACCGCCAGATATTAATATTCTTTCTTTTCCTGTTTTAATCATAGGCCAACATTTTTAATCCTTTTTCTAACAACCTCATGTAAGAGATGTTGTTAACATAATACCTACTATTCCCTTTAAACTTGTAATTATAGCCTCCACTCAAATCAGGAATTTGTTTCATCAAATCCTCAAAAGATTTGGCTGATTTAGAAGCGTTTATTCTAGCTCTCAAATACCTTCCAACAAGTAAAGCTTGCTTGTATCTCCCGTCCCATCCCAATCCTAAAGAGCTAATCATACCCATAACGAACAAGTTTTTTCTATCCTTATTAAAAATATTGAGAAACAATTCAGGACAATCTTCATTCATATTTAAATGCTTTTTATCAATAAAAGGGAAACAAAGATTAAATCCGGTAGCCAAAATAATGGCGTCATACTTCACTCTTACTTCATTTGAAAACAAAACAGAATTTCCATCATACTTAATTAATTGATCTTGAATTTTTATATGACCATGACCAATTTGATATTTTAATTCAGAATTAATTATAGGATGCTTTTCATAAATATTATGCAAGGGTTTCGGTAAACCGAATTGCTGCATTTGACCTGAAATCGCATTAAGAAAACTTGAATGGATATACTGCTTTAAACGTACAGGTAATTTAATGGCAAAATTCAAACTGTCTGCAGGCTTCCCAAGTAAATATTTAGGAATAATGTAATTACCAGAACGCATGCTTAAACCAACTGTTTTGGCAACTCGAACGAGTTCACAAGCAAGATCACAACCACTATTGCCGGCACCTACAATTAATACTTTTTTATCGCGATAAAACTCCAAGTCTTAGACTTTACTTGAGTGTACTATATTTCCTTTAAACTTCCCTCCAATATTCGGAATATTGGGACTATTGAACAATCCGGTAGCCATAATAACTCCTTTATAAGTAGCAAAACTACCTCGTCCTAAATCTACCATCCATCTTCCATCCCGTAGTTTTTTGACCTCCTTTACTGGTGAGTTAAACTTGAATTTTTTCAATAATTTAAAATGATTAGCATAGCTAACGAGGTATTTAAAAACTTTTTCATGATGCGGATAATCCTCAGGAGTATCTGCCATCGGATAATGCCTAAATTCAGTCTTTTCCTTAGACGATATTAAATGAACATTAGGATATAAAGGACTAGAAGGATTATCATAATTCCATAAACCTGCTACAGTTTCGCTCGATTCATATCCTTGATAACTTATCCCTAAATCTTCAAAAACTTTTGCACATGCTAGTCCCGATGGACCAGCTCCGATTATAGCATAGTCCGCATTTAATCTTTTTTTTCTCCTCAAATTTGCTCTCATTTACACGTTGTTTTCAATTAATATTTTTTCTATTTCCTTTGATTTGTTTACCATGATAAAATGAGAACCTCCCCTTAAAGGATAGTCAACTTTTTTCTTACGAGGAAGAATTCTATCATTTGTTCCATGAATCCGAATAGCATCGGGTATCTCTTTATTCTTCCAGTGTAAAATACTTTCAAGTGCCCACTCAAAAAACTTTAATTCAACAGGAGTTAATAATCTTTTTATTCTTCTGATATCTTTCTCGTTTTTTACCTTAAACAGGCATTTGAATAAAAAGAATGGAGATATTACGGCCAATCTCGGTATCAGTTTATGAAGTTGAAGCCTTCCTGCTAGTCTCAATCTAAAGGGAACCTCATTTAGTCTTGATGCGGTTGATATCAAAAACATTTTTTTTGGTTTTCTAATCTTTGAAAACTCGATTGCGATCATTCCACCAAAAGAAACACCCAGTAATGTATAATCAATAGGCAGCTTAATTTCATTAAATAGTCTTAAAGCATAGTCAGATAAAGTTTCTCCATTTATATGGTCTATATATTTAATATGAACAACCTCTATACCCGGTAACTTTAATTTTCTAAAAATTAATTCATCAATTATAAGTCCACCTAAACAAAATATTCTATCCGTCATTGGTAATATCTACATCAAGTAATCTGTAATATTCATAACAGCATTTCCGTTATTACAATACTCTAATCAATAAGTATTCCTACTTAGATTCTATCACAAAGGCAGAGTAAAATGAATAAAAAACGAAATTTAATTTTCTACAATCGAACCTTTTTCTCAAATAGAGAGTATAGTAATTGAACGAAATCCATTTCTAACTTATGTCAAACAACAGTAACTCACTACTTATATTTTTAGTCGAAGATGACGATTGGTATGTCCAATTATTAGAATATCATCTTGCTCTTAATCCAGATTACATAATTGAAAAGTTCCCTACGGGGCAAGAGTGTATTAAAAACCTATACCGAAACCCAGATGTAATATGCTTGGATTACTCCTTACCAGATATGGATGGAAAAACATTAACAAAAGAAGTTTTCAAAACAAATCCGAAAATTCCTGTTATAATGATTTCAGGACAAGATGACATCCAAACAGCGATCGACATTTTACAAGAAGAAAATGTGAACGATTATTTAGTGAAAGATGATGATACAAAAGATAGACTATGGAAAGCAGTACTAAAGATTAAAGAAAAATCAGAACTAATCGATGAGGTTGAACATCTCAAAGATGAACTTGGCAGGAAATATGATTTCGAAAGTGCTATTAAGGGTAATAGTTCTGAAATTCATGATGTATTCAGAGTAATGCAAAAGGCATGTGATAATAATATTACTGTTTCCATAACGGGAGAAACAGGTACAGGAAAAGAACTCGTAGCTAGATGCATTCACTATAATTCTAACCGAAGTAAAAAATCTTTTGTCGCAGTTAATATGACTGCAATTCCAAAGGATCTTTTAGAGAGTGAACTATTTGGCCATGAGAAAGGATCATTCACAGGAGCACACGAAAGAAGAATCGGCAAATTCGAAGAATCAGACAAAGGAACGATATTCTTGGACGAGATTGCTGATATGGATATTGCCATGCAAGGTAAACTTCTACGAGTTCTTCAAGAACGCGAAATAACTAGAATCGGAAATAACAAACCTATAAACGTTGATCTTAGAATAATAGTAGCCACGCATAAAAACTTAGCAGAAGAAGTTAAAAAAGGCAACTTTAGACAAGACCTTTATTTTAGGATACTTGGATTACCAGTTGAACTTCCGCCTTTAAGAGATAGAAAAGAAGATATTTTAATAATGGCAAAATTCTTTTTAGACTCATTCAATAAAGACAATAAGAAGATGAAGAAGAAAATATCGCACGACGCAAAAGCCAGACTTAACAAATACCACTACCCAGGAAATGTAAGAGAACTTAAATCAATTATGGAACTATCAGCAGTAATGTCTGACGGAGAGGAAATTGAACCAAGAGATATTACGTTCTCATCCGCATCCTCTTTTACAGATTTTATTATTGAAGGAAACTCACTAAAAGGTTATATCTCCAAAATAATTGGTCACTATTTAGAAAAAAACAACGGTGATGTTTCCTTAGTTGCAAAGAAATTAGACATTGGAAAATCTACACTTTATAAGATGATTAAAAGAGGTGAAATTGCCTTTGACAAATGGTAATTCCATAAAGCTCATGTTAACTTTAAAAATAAGTTCATTATAACAACTGGCATCATTTTGGAACACTTAGGTTAAATCTTAAAATTCAAAATATGACAAATAAAAAAAAGAAGAAGATATTCATAGTAGATGATGACAATATTTATTTAGAATTTATTAAACATGAATTATCTGAGGTAAGCAACATCGAAATCGAAACTTTTCAATCGGCGGAAAAATGCTTGGAAAACATGTACAAAAAACCACAACTAATAATTTTAGATTACAATCTAGACTCTATTTACAAAGACAATATTTCTGGACATAATGCCTTAAGCATTCTACAGAAGAGGAAGCCCCAGCCTGAAATAATTTATATATCCAGCTCTAGCAACGAAGGATTATTAGAGGAATACCAGAGATATCGAAAAATAGATTTTGTATTAAAAACTAATGAAGGAAGTAAGTTCCTTATCCCCACAGTACTTCGTAAATTAAATGCTGCTTAACAAGTATTTTCTAAAAAAGACAGGTCTAGTATTTTTATAATACTAGACCTTTTTTTATTACCCATTTCAGATCGTACTCTCCCCTCAATGACACCATAACTATTAGCATATACAGTAGTCTCGCATAGAGAACAATTCCATATTGGAGATATTTCCCAACTCCTTTAATAACATTTTCCTATATAATTAGATACTCATCTCTCTTCGGCACGACGTTGGAACATCCAATCCCAAATTGAAAAAAAATGAATAGAATATTAAATGTATATATAATAGAAGACGACAGAATTTATAGCAAGCTATTGTTCTCGTACTTATCCAATCTATCGAAAAGGCTAACAGGCCGAGATGTAAGTTTAAATATTGTACAATGTGAAAACGGTGAGGAATTTCTAGAAATAGATAATCCGGATCCTGATATTATTTTCCTTGATTACCACCTGGACAGTACTGAAGAGAATGCTCTAAACGGGCTTCAAATACTAAAGTCTATCAACAGGTCTTATCCAGAAACACAATGTGTAATCCTTACAAGTCAAGAGCATACTATAACCACTGTTGAATTAATGAAAAATGGAGCAATAGATTACATCGAGAAAGACAATAATTCTTTTCATCGAGTTGATCTAGTGGTAGGAAAAATCTGTGTATTAAGAGAAACTAAGAAAAAGAAAAAGAAACTAGTAAGCAATCTAATATGGATAGGAGCACTTATCGCCTTCACATATGTTGTTTACACAAACAAATAATAATGGCTAAAAAAATACTACCGCGTCTTTTCTATACAAGGAAAGCATGGATGCATAAGACTAAAAAAATCA
Source organism: Flavobacteriales bacterium (assembly GCA_013214975.1). Taxonomy (NCBI): domain Bacteria; kingdom Pseudomonadati; phylum Bacteroidota; class Flavobacteriia; order Flavobacteriales; species Flavobacteriales bacterium. Next base: position 1,840 of record JABSPR010000264.1, on the reverse strand, counting down.
TAAAAAGATACCTTAAAGATGATGGACAGCAAAACATAAAGACTTCGGGTATTATTCATAACCCATTATTTGATTTATCTAAACTTGATAAACTCTCTAATGGTAACCCATTCTTCGTTCCCAAAATGGTGCAAGTATTTATCGACGAATTGCCGCCAACTTTATCTCGTCTTACAATGCACTCATTAAGAAATGAGATCCCAAGGGTAAAAGCTGTAGCTCATGTAATGAAACCTTCAATTCGAATGATGGGAATAGAATCTGCAATTCCTTTAGTAGAACAAATTGAAGACTTCTCTGAACGAAAAATTCATTTAGAACAAATCCCAGAATTGGTTAAAGAGCTTGTAACAGTATGTAACAATACGATCAAGCAATTAACAATATGTCAAAACAAACAATTATTCAATAGAAATATATAAAAGCCTTAACTATGACACCAACTATTTTCATTGTCGAAGACGATCCGTTTTATCAAAAGTTAATTCAAGAAGAACTAGCTCATAATAAGTACCGAAATGTTGAGACATTTTCTAACGGTAAAAGCTGTTTGGAAAACATAGATAAAAATCCAGATATAGTACTTCTAGATTATAATTTAGAAGGAGAGCTAAACGGATTACAAGTTCTACAAGCTATAAAAAACACACATAGCAACATTGAAGTTATTATGCTCTCAGCTCAGGAAAAGCTAGAAGTGGCTGCAAATTCAATTAAATACGGAGCGTTTGACTATGTGGTAAAGACTGATACCGCTTTTAAAAGAATAAAACTTCTTGTAGATAGAATAGCGCAATGGAACCATTTGATTCATGAAAATAAGCGACTAAAGAAACTCCAATTCATCGCATTAATAAGTATCGGCTTCTTCTTTATTATAGTTTTTATCATAAGCATATACTACCCTATTTATTTCGACTAAAATCAACTGCAAATTAATTCAAAACTAAATTATAGCAATAATGAAAAATAGTTCATACACCCTTTCTTTTAATCAAATTAATTTAACAGATATTTCACTTGTAGGAGGAAAAAATGCTTCCCTCGGTGAGTTAACTCAAAATCTAAGTTCTGAAGCGATAAAGATCCCAAAAGGATTTGCAATTACAATATTTGCGTTTAACGAATTTATGGAATTCAACAACCTTAAAAATTATATTAATAAGGGTATTCGAGAAATAGACTATAATGATTTAGAAAGTCTCCGAATTACAGGAAAGGTTATTAGAAAAACTATATGCATGGGTAAATTTCCCGATAGCATGATTTTACAACTAGAGAAAGCATATAATCAGCTTTCCAGTAATTATAGCATTAAAGATTGTGATGTAGCAGTACGCTCCTCCGCAACTACCGAAGATTTACCAAATGCATCTTTTGCGGGACAACAAGACACTTTTTTAAACATTAAAGGATTTGACAACATGCTTGAAGCTGTTAAAAAATGTTTTGCATCTCTATATACGGACAGAGCGATTTCACACAGAGAAAGTATGAATTTTGATCAATTAAATATCGCCATTTCAGTTGGTATTCAAAAGATGGTTCGCTCTGATTTGGGAACATCAGGAGTCGCATTCTCTCTTGATACGGAAAGCGGATTTAAAGATGTCGTTTTAATAAATGCATCCTATGGATTAGGAGAACTTATTGTAAAAGGCGAGATTTCTCCGGATGAATTTATAGTATATAAACCCAAACTCAAAGAAGGCTACGATGCAATTATAGAAAAAAAGCTCGGTAGCAAAGAGTTCAAAATGATATATGATAAAGACTTAATAAGTTCCGTTAAAAACACACCGGTTTGGGATAAATACAAAAATGTATACTGTCTTACGGA
>JABSPR010000263.1 GCA_013214975.1 Flavobacteriales bacterium | reverse complement strand
TATGTTGCGTAGAAAGTTTCTCCAACACTATGCCCAGTTTTCTTGTCTTTAATCTGAATAAACATTCTTCCCCAGAACTCTTTATCCAATTTAAGCTCATACAATGCCTTTCCATCTTTCGTACTAATTACGTCCGTTTTAACTAAGTTCCTTTTTCTATTCGCAACGTAATTCCCTATTGCATCATCATAAGATCTTTCCCACCACCATCTCCAGTTAATCTCAAATATTTCTATTACAAGATCTTCCACATCCACAGGTTTCCCTTGCTCATTAACAGTAACGATAGGAATTAAATTTGGCTTATCTACAAACAATGCCCCATTCCAACCTTCACCTTCAGGAACCTTCAACCCAACATAACCTCTATATGGAGAATAAGGGATACTGAATCTATCAACACTAAAATCACCACCTTTTTCAAAAGCTCTAATACTAAAACTGGCTTTTAACATACCAGGTGCGTGCGACTTTACTTGAAACTTAGGTATCACTTTAGCACGTCCAAAATTATCAATCAAACCATCAAAAACTGAAAACTCTTCCGATTGAAAGGTTTTAGCCGGATTATCAAAAACATAATCTGGGTACTTTTTAAAAGTCGTTCTGGTTTGCGTTAAAGTAGCCTCTATTTTCGTTTTCAGATTCCGAGCAATTGCACCATGCAACCATTTCACCTCAAGAGCCCCTTCTGGCTTTTCCGTATCAATCAATAAATCTGTATGAAAATCTAAACTGATTTTTAATCTATTTGGCTTAATCGCCTCGATTTTGATTGTCTTGGAGAAAGTTGACCCACCGACTTTAACTTTAGCCAACCAATTTCCCGTTGGTGCATCTCGATCCGTTACCGTAGTAAAATCATAAAAATCGTTGACAGGTGAAGAATTAATCGTTCTAAGATACAACTGACTTTCGGGAGTATACAATTCAAAAATCACTGGATGAGTTGGTGGAATAAACTCGTTTTGATCTTCTAAAATGAAAGAGAGAAATAGAGAATCACCTGGTCTCCAAACACCTCGTTCTCCATAAATAAATCCTTTTACACCTTGTTTGTTTACACTGCCTCCAATGTCAAACATACTTAACGAAAGAGCCGATCCATCGTCCAATCTCAAATACCCAGTTTGATCACCACTTTTTGCTATAAGTAAGTACGGACGCCTTCCTGGTTCGATTTCAATCATCCCATCGGAATTAGTCGATGCCTCTGTAATTAGTTGTTGTTGGTAATTGTACAATTCAACCGTCACACCCGAAAGCGGTTCTGTTGTTTTTAAATCAGTAATCGCGATGTGTAGTTTTTTACTATTACCGCCTTTCACAATTATTCCAAGATTTGAAGCTAAAACGTTTCGAGATACAGTGTGCGAATTATGTAAGAAGTAGGAGCCTTTACAAGGATCTTCCCGATCACGCCAATTGAAAGACTCATTGTTATCATAATAGCCATTATAGAAATAATAGTAGCCACTCTTAACATTATCGTAGTATACTTCTTCTTGATCTATTAGAGAAAAAGAAGTAAGATCCTCCTCATCCTCACCTTCTTCTGATATACAAGTGTATAGTGAATGTTTTTTATCGAATGATAAAGACACTCTATAAATTGCTCCAGGTTCTGTCTTAATCAGTTTGGATAAATCAAGTGAAAAATTATTCCATCTTCCAAAATCTATATTATCCTCTGAAGTTAGATTTACCTCTCCTTTATATACCACTCGCCCAACACGTCGCATTTCTCGGTGTTGATCTAAACGATTCTCTTGAAGAAACTGAGGGATATTATTTTCAAATACTTTAACAACCCTAACATTAACTCCACTTATATTAACAGCTTTGAAAGGGAAAACAATTTTATCATCTGTCGCAGGAATTATCACTCCTTCACCCAACAATTCTACAGCAGGCTTTATGTTAGTGAAGACCAATTGCTCAGTCACCTGATCTTTCATTTCATAGCTCATGGAGTTCTTAACCCCCGGCTCTACAACTAACTTAACATCACCAGCTTGTCTTGTTCTTGGAAAAGCTTGAATCTCATTTCCTTCTATTATCAAATTGAGTTCTGTACTGGTACTAAGATGAACAAGTCCTCTCAAATCTTGCCCCATCTTTAAAGGATCGGAAAACTGAATACTTACGTATTGCTCAGGCTGCTGATATGTATTAACTATTAAAACTTTAAAATCACCGAGAGCAGGGACTTCAACAACTAACTCTTCATCCAAGTCAACCTCGATTCCGTCCCCATCCCATTGTAGAATAACCTCACCTGCATCTTCCGTACGACTTACACTATCTACTCTAAAACTGTGATTTTTACCATCTGCAGAGTGCTCCCAACTCAAGAACAAATCCTTTCCTTTTTGAACAGCTGCTAAGCATTTCTCGACTTCCTCATCGTTGGCAAAATCAGCTGTTTGAAAGACTCCTTTCACCTTTTGCCACCCAAGATCTAATGGGTCATAAGCCTCCATACCTTCATAGTGGATGAAAATAGCTTGCTTTATAGTTTGGAAATTGAACGTTAGTGTCTCCAGCTTATTTGGCACATCCATTAACTTAGAAAGAAAGAAATCTACCTCATACAATATTCCTGATTGCAGTTTAGAGGCTGGCTTAAATTCAATAGTTCTGCTATTAATCCAGTATGCCTCACCTTCTATCTCCGGTGAAAAACTAAACAATGACCTATCAATTGGTTTCGAAACATCAATATCCTGAACGTCTTTAACCAGCCTAATAGTAATGGAAGATTGATTCGATACCACACCCGATGTAAAGGCAGAAATAAACCCTGTAAACGCTGGATCAATTTGTTTTTCTTTTTCGTTGCATGAATCACTACACCCAACAATACACAGTATTATAAACGCGTAAATCCAATTATTCCAATTTCTCATTTTATCTTTCTTATTTGATTTATTCTAAGGAGTTCAAGTTACTTAAAATGTGTGTTCTAAACTTAATTCCGTGGTAAAAACCAACGATTCTATGAAAGAAATTGAGACACAACATTGGATCAAAAAGATTATTCAAAACGCATTAATTCATTTGAACTGAATGTCCATTGAGGTGTATATAATTCAATATCCATATCGGCAACTGAATACCACGGTGAAAGCAAATCGTTATTCTGATTAACGAGAATATGTGTTTCTTGAGCTGGCATATAACTTTGAGCAAGCAGAAATAGTTTCTCTTTAGTAACCGGGTTAATTGCTACATCCGCTACAATAACTGCATGTCCCGGCGACCCGCCATATACAAATACATCTCCCGATTTTATCTCCTTAATTTCAATTGGCAATAACTCTTTCGACAAGGAAAGTGTTCCCGCATAGCTAAAAATAACTTCCATATATTTCCAGAAATCTTGATAGGAATTTGACGGTGAATATTTCTTCCTCCAATAGGCTTTGTTTCCTTCAACGACAATTCTTTTTCCCTCCATCCATTCACTATAATTAACTCTAAATCCATTGGTGAAATTGAAATGAATATCGGCATAGCGTTTTTCCTTCCATAGATATTCTGCTCTCAGTCGCATTACAGCATCTGCACATTGATGAAGATCTCTTCTGCCTATCGCTAAATCCACAACCGCCACATAAACGTCGTCGTTTCCTTTTTCTGTACCATCATAATACAGAACTGGTGCATTATGTTCTTTTAAAGGAAGTGCCCGTAAAAATTGACCGAATGAATTCTCCCCGACCTTAGCACGGACAAAATTTTCTGGAGGAAGAATTCTTGTC
>JABSPR010000262.1 GCA_013214975.1 Flavobacteriales bacterium | reverse complement strand
ACTAATGATGAATATGTAGTACACCGATGGAATAATTCTACTTCAGCGTTTGATTCTATAGGGGTAACAACTTCTCAGCAATATGTAGACAAATTGCTAACAAACGAAAGAGAATATTGCTATCGAATTCAGAGTATTGGTGCCTATTCGTTTGATAGTATCATAAGTCCAATATTAAATTTCTCTCAAGAGATTTGTGCAATTCCGATTGATTACACGCCGCCTTGTCCTCCCACAATTGTAGTAGAAAATTCGGATTGTATTAATTTAGAGAGTGAATTAAGCTGGAATAATCCGAATGATTTTTGTGCAGATGATGTTGTAGGGTATAAGCTTTATTCAACTACCAACATAGCGCATGAGTTAACTTTAAATTCAACTTTTTTGAGTGCCGACGATACTTCTTTCTTTTATGATGATATAAGTTCTATTGCTGGGTGCTATGCCATAACGGCTATTGATTCGTTTACGAATGAAAGTGTGTTAAGCAATGTTGTATGTTTAGATAATTGTCCGACATTTTCTTTGCCGAATGTATTTACTCCAGATAATAATGGCATTAATGATTTCTTCATCCCTTTCCCGAGTAGATCTATCGAATCGGTAGAGACGAGTATTTTTAATCGATGGGGTAGACTTGTTTTTAAATCAACTGAAATGGACATTCATTGGGATGGGAAGTTTCAGGATAATGGAATGGATTGTACGGAAGGCACTTATTTTTACATTTGTAAAGCAAGTGCTATTCGAGATATAGGTATTATCGATGAGTATTATACAGGGAGTATTCAGTTAATGAGAGTTACTGGTGCTGTAAAGTCAACAATAGGAGAATAATGTTTACTGGAATAATAGAAGAATTAGGGGTTGTAAAGCGAATAGTTAAGGAAGATGAAAATCTCCATATTACTGTTGAGGCCAAGATGACCGATGAACTACAAATAGATCAGAGTGTTTCTCATAACGGAGTATGCCTTACTGTAGTTGAAAAAACAGAATTCGAATACACAGTAACGGCTATTAAGGAAACTTTGGATAAGAGTAACATTGGCCATATTCAAGAAGGAGATCAGGTAAATTTAGAAAGAGCCATGATTATGAACGCGCGATTAGATGGGCACATCGTTCAAGGCCATGTGGATCAGGTTGCGATTTGTAAATCGATTTTGGAAGAAGATGGTAGCTGGAAATTTGTTTTCTCATACGACTCCAATAATGGAAACGTAACGGTCGAGAAAGGTTCTGTATGCGTTAATGGTGTTAGTTTAACAGTGGTCGATTCAAAGCAAAATGAATTCAGTGTGGCGATTATTCCATTTACGCAGGAACACACAAATTTCAATCGGTTTAAAGAAGGAACGATTGTGAATCTAGAGTTTGATATTATTGGAAAGTACGTGGCTAAGATAATGAATCAACAATCTGCTAACGGATAATTGTTACGCTGCCATTTCGAGAGGTTCCATCGTTTAGTAACAGTATATAGAAATATACTCCATCGGCAACTCGAGTGCCGCTCCAAGTACCTTGATAGTCTTCTTGTCTGTAAACAATAGTTCCCCATCTATTAAAAACTTTTAAATAAGACCCTGGCCAGTATTTAAGATTCTTAATTGAGAATACATCGTTAATTCCATCTCCATTAGGAGTAAAAATATCTGGAATTCTTAGTGATGTGGCAGTGGTATCGTAAGAAACACAATTAGAATAAGCGGTATCTCCCTCGTTTGTAGAAAAAACGCGCATATATACGGTACTCAATTCTCCTGGTTTCTCCAATGTGTAAAATGGGTATTGAGAGATATCAGTTACAATCCAATTAGTTTGATCCGTAGATAACAGAACTTCATAACTCGCATCCTCCCATGCATTATAAGGGCTCCACGATAAATCAGCGTAACCGTTTTCGGGTTCATTATCTGCTATTTCTAAATTAATGCTGTTAACCATGTTTGAGTAAACCTGCGTAGTTGGACCATTTATAGTGGCTCGTAGCCTAAAGTTTACTGCTT
>JABSPR010000261.1 GCA_013214975.1 Flavobacteriales bacterium | reverse complement strand
TAATGATAAAGGAATTGATATTGACGGTGGGGCAAGTCTTTCTACGATAGATGGAAAGCAGATTTCGCAAATAGTATTCGGTGCAGATTATTCATATCAATGTAACTACGAGTTGTGGGGAACGAAGGGGAAAATTACGTCGCATAGAGCGTACTCGGCACATCCTGATGTTAGTCCAAAGATTACAATTGAAACTAAGGAAGGAGTGGAGGAAATTAATTTTCCGCCCGACAATCATTTCTTGAATGCCTTGGACGATTTTGTAGATACCTTAAAAAGGGAAGATTTCTCAAAAGATTATTCTGACATTATATCTCAAGCGAAGCTAATGGAAGAGTTTAAAATTAAATCGAATTGAAAAAAGTATTTGTGACAAAGCCTTCATTGGCAAGTTTGGACACATTTAAAGAAATGTTGGAGCCAGCATGGGAGTCGGGGATTCTTACGCATAATGGGCCGTTGGTACAAAGATTCGAAAGTGAATTGGAAGATTTATATGAAGTGGATCATCTTGCTGTTGTTACGAATGGTACGCTTGCAATTCAACTGGCCATAAGAGCACTCAACCTAAAAGGTGAAATAATTACTCCTGCCTTTACTTGGATAGCCACGGCAAGTGCGATTAAGTGGGAAGGTTGTATACCCGTTTTTGTTGATGTAGAATCAGACACCTATAACATAGATCCGAATAAAATTGAAGCTAGTATAATGAAGGATACAGTTGCCATCTGCGCGGTACATGTTTTTAGTAATCCTTGTAATGTGGAGGCGATAGAAAAGATTGCTGACAAGCACAACCTTAAGGTTATTTACGATGGAGCTCATGCCTCAAATGTTGAGTACAAGGGAGTGAACATTTTGGAATATGGTGATATATCTACAGTAAGTTTTCATGCAACGAAATTATTGAACTCTGGCGAGGGAGGTGCTTGCGTTTCGAAATCTGAAGAACTGATTAGTCGGATAAAGAGACTTCGATTTTTCGGTTACGATGGGCAAGGAGAAATTGTTGATGAAGGTTGTAACGGAAAAATGACCGAGGTGCATGCTGCCTTAGGATTGGTGAATATTCCACTTGTTGAAGAGGTCATAGAGCATCGAAAGCAAATTTATTCAAGTTACAGAGAAAGGCTTGAAAACATAGAATCAATAGGATTTCAAAAGATAAATAAGGAGTCGTATAATTTCAGTTACATGCCCATTACTTTAAATTCTGAGGAAACTTTATTGAAGGTTATCGCCGAATTAAATAAAGAGGGAATCTATCCAAGACGGTATTTCTATCCGTCTCTAAATCAGGTTGAGAGCCTTAAAGATAAAAGTTGCCATGTTCCGAATTCGGAGAGTTTAGCGTCGCGTATTATTTGTCTTCCGTCGCACAATAATGTAGATGAAGATACCATTCAAAAAATTTCAGATATTATAACTAGAACTGTTAGTTCTTAGTGTGTTATAAATGGAAATGAATGTTGTAAATTCATGCTATAACATAAACCAACTAGCATGAAATTATATATCGAACGACAAGAAAGTTATTCTAAAACGGAGCTTCTATTAAGAGGCTTTTTAGGGTTTCTCTATATAGATTTACCACACGCATTTCTTCTTATGTTTTTCGGAATTTGGAGTCGTATTCTAACGTTTCTCTCTATGTGGATCATTCTTTTTACAGGAAGGTATCCAGAAAGTTTTTTTGAATTTCAAGTTGGACTAATGCGATGGAATGTCCGGTGGAAGGCTCGTTCCTATAACTTGGCAGATGGATATCCTGCAATTG
>JABSPR010000260.1 GCA_013214975.1 Flavobacteriales bacterium | reverse complement strand
TTTCACTCATTTTACAATTTTGCATATCATTCACAAAATTTAAAATCATAAATTCCTTAACACTTAAGTCCCCAAATTTCTCACAGCAATCTTTCATGCCTTTCTTCATCGCGGTTACGATTCGGAACATTGCCATGCAAAAGCGATCTAGTATTTCTTTTGAAATAGCCATTCTCTTATATAACTTAGTACGAAGTTCGTATTGTTCAATAATAGTGTTAAAAAAACATTTATTCAAAGCGAAACATTAATGAATATTTTATGTTTAACAGGTTTAACTTAATTTGGAGGGGTTAAAGCACAATACAAGAAGAACTACCGTAAATGTTTATCTCTTCAAGAATTTTCATGGATAAACGTTTTTATATAAACTTTGGGATTTTCCTTGGCGTAATATACGTGTTAGGGGGTATCAACGATTTCTTTATCCTAAAGCAACCTTTCGAAGCTTATCATCTTATCCTTCCAGCACTTCCCGCCTTTGTTTTGAGTATCGCATATACACGTCATAGTATGTTAATGGACAATTTGGAAGAGGGTAAGAGTAATTTGGAAAAATCTCAAAAAGAAAAAGGGGATTTGATGGAAATAAATGAAAGCTTAGAAGTATTTGCGCACACTGTGTCGCATGATTTAAAATCGCCTCTGTATGCTTTTTCTGTATTAATTACAATTTTGGAGAAGGATCTGGAAAATGAGAATTACGATCACGCAAATGCTACAATGGTTCAATTGCGAAACGCGAATGGTTTGATGCGGAACTTAATAGACAAAGTATTGGACTACTCTAAACAAACCAATTTCGAGATTAAGTATGAGAAGATAATATTGAACGACTTAATTGAGGATGTATCGAAAGGCTTTTCTCTGACAAGTGATGTAAACATCAATGTGCGTGCAGATATGTTAGAAATATTTTTTAGCGAAGTTGCTTTAAAACAGATATTGAATAACCTCTTTGAGAATTCTATTAAATATTGCGATAAGGAAACGTGTGAGATTTTAGTAGAATGTATTTCGGATGAAACTTTTATTACACTTCGAGTTTCGGATAATGGACCTGGAATTCCGGAGGAATATTATAAAGAGATATTTAGACCATTCAATAGAATTAATAAAGGCTCTAAAATAGACGGAGTAGGTATTGGCTTGGCTACAGTAAAGAAAATTGCTGAGCGAACAGGTGGAGGTGTATCCGTTAAGTCAATTAAAGGAGAAGGAACCCAATTTAGCGTTATTATTAAAAAGGTAATACTTTCCGGAGCACATTAGTGGCTACTCTTTTCGAATAAAGAAACCGTCTTTATTTAATAGAACTATAAATATTTCTTTTTGTCCGGTTTTATCTTTTAATAAAACATCGAACTGTTTTTGGTCATCGAGCACAGTACCATCTTCTAATTTAAACACCAATTTCTGAGAAGATAGAATACTATCTGTTATATACTCAAATTGATTATCGGAATTGATAAATGCCTCGGCAATAACCGCGTTGTTTGAATCAAGCATAAATAGCCTGGTCTTATCAGTGAGTAACTTCTTCTGTTGGAAAGTTTGTTTTTGAATATTTGAGGCGATTATAGTTATTTCTTTATTCGACTTATCAATAAACTTAATTGGAATAGAATCTAGTTTGATGGTATCTGTCTCTTCTAATCTGTAATATAAATTCCCAATACCTGGAATCTCTGAGAAAGTGAAGTATCCTGATTCGTCTTTTTCTGCGGCTCCAATAGTCTCGCCCTTATCGTTTAATAAATGAAGTTTTGGATTAGATTCGTTAGAGATAATATCAGTAGTCTTACTTTCATCCTTTCGATTTCCGATTAGTACACTTAGAAATACCTCATGTGTGTTACCTATTTGTTTCCGAATATCCTGCCCCGAAGAATTATAAGAGTACCCTAATTCCAACATTTCTGAGAGTCTAAGTTTCGTGGAAGCCATCCATCCATTTCCTATTCTTCTGCCAAACCCAAGTTGATAATCGTCTTTAAAAACAACATTTAAGTTGTAATCGTGATATAAGTCATAATTTTTAGTGAGCCGAATAACAGCCACTGGTTGTAGTGAAAAAAGTTCGCTAAGCTTAAAAGTTGTGCCTGTTGAGAAAAGGAGTTGCCGTCTCAATTGAATCGGCGTCATGTTTTTAAATTTAATTTTTGCTTGTTCGAGATTAGAAAGAGCTACATCAACATAAAAATTATTTAATTCAAAACGACTCCCGAAATTTGTTGTGACGATCCCTGCCTCTGAAGAAAAGGTGAGTAAGTCGGGTTCGGAATATTTAATGCTATTCCAATCTATACGGTGTTTAACCAATCCGCTAATTATGCCGAGCGAGAATTCCCCGCCAAATAGAGGCAGCTTGTATCCAAATCCAAAATAGTATGCATTATTTCTTTCGGCACCCAATCTATCGACCGCAGTTTGTAGACTAATACTAAGTTGTCTATTGTTTTTTTTTACCAACGGAAAATCGAGTGCAAAGCCATCTGTTTCTGGAGAGTTTTGGATGTTGGTCCATTGTTGTCGAACATTTAGGCTGATTCTAATTTTTTCTTCACTACCAATATGGGCAGGGTTGTACATCACCTTATTAAAGAGGTATCGCCCATCATAGAATGTTTGTTGCGACCAACATGGAGCGCTTAATATGGAGAGGATTAGAAGAAGTAAGATTTTATTAGCCACGTCTCTTCTTTTTATCGGATTACGTTAATCCATCCAGTTGATTTCGTATCATCAATTGATATACTATAATAGTAAGTGCCATTCTCAAGAATATTATTCGACTGATCTACACCATTCCAGTTATTGTAATAGTTTTCGGATTTCCATAATACTTTCCCCCATCTATCAAAAATCTTCACCTCAATAATGGCTTCGGAGTTTTCATCTCGTATACGCCACGTCTCATTGGTGCTATCTCCATTTGGTGTGATACCAGTTGGAGTATCAGTTTGTCCAATAACAATGCTACTAAGAGAGCAATAAAATGAAATAAGAAAAAATATTGAAATTGTGGCTTTCATCATCCATTAGAATTACAATAAAGCTAATAGATTGTATTGTTGAAAGCAAGGCGGTAATTGTACATATATAGCCGATCTAAATATTTAGATGGCCTATAACTCTTGGTTGGTCTTTGAAATAGGGTGATTCAAGAAACGGAGTGGTATTAACGACACTTTTTTGTTAGTCGATAATGTCAAGTACTTGTAAGTCATCAAGAACATCTGGATCGGCATCTAAATCAAGATCTATAAATATAGGTGTGCTTTTATCTTTTAAGGACCTTGTCATAGCGGTGTACCATTGTAGTTTGTATTCTATCATAACTGTGGGTTGTGTTTATTACTACAACTATATACTAGAAAAGCAAATTTGGGTTGTCCGAAAAACTACGTATTCCTTACCGTATAAACACGTAATGTATCTATTGATGAATAGTTTAGTATTTCATTAGCTACAAGTACTTCGAAAATTAGAAGGTTAGCATTTTTTTTTATAAGTTAGACCTCTCTTGTTAAATAAAAAATATAAAGCCAAACAGTACATTACATGCTTTTTACATAGCCTTATTGGTGTTTTAATAAAATAATTGAAGAAATATTGGTAAAAACTGATTCTTGAAGTGTAACTATTGCAACAGGCAGTAAAGGCCAATGAATAACTTGATTAGTATGAGTTCAAATCTTAAGAAATTTTTAAGCTTATTAACCGTAAGCTTGTTTTTTAGTTTCGCTGTTTTCGGACAGGAAATTTGCAACAATGGTATAGATGATGATAATGATGGTTTTGTTGACTTAAATGATCCCGACTGTCCTTGTGGTGGAGGTGTATTGACTGTGCTGGATACAGGTCTTGTAGAAAACTGGAGTATGGAGCACATGAGTTTCTGTAATGGTGGAATATGGGAGTATAATGATCCATTAGCTATTGATGGTTGGCCGGCTCCAGCAAATCCTGGGGATTTAGGATCAACGGATCAATTCAGTGCGTTGTGTACTCCCGGTGGAGATCAATGGTATGATTTGAATGTAATTACTAGTGCTGAGCATGCATTACCGATCAATCAACCACTTTTGGGAAATGTTTACCAAGGAGCACAGTTAGCAGGAGATTGGAGAGAATACATGTCTTTTCAGTTACATACTACAATGCCGGCAGGAGTAGAGCACTTTTTCAATTTTTGGACTGCGGATAGAGCAGGTACTGCGAATATTGAGCAGGATAATGGTTGTGAGCTTCCGGTTCTTAATGGGCCAATAGATTTAACTTTATTTGGACATGAGACAGATCTCTCAGATGGAAACGGATTAGGAGCTTGGGCAAGTGGAGAAT
>JABSPR010000259.1 GCA_013214975.1 Flavobacteriales bacterium | reverse complement strand
TTTCAAGTGCCTTATTCTTCTTTGTAATTAGTACCTCGTTTTTATTTAAAAGCACGCCGTGACCTCTCTCATAGGTGAAATATTCACCATATTTTTCTTCTAAAAGCTTGATATGTACTTGAAGTTGTGTTTTTCGATCATAAACCGCTTCCCCTACAGTTTTATTAAGATGGTCGAAGCTTAGATCGAATTTCTCTTGATCTCCTAAAGGGAATTCGTTTTTAATGCTGTAATATCTGGTTGAAAGCTCCCACATCGTTTTGGAAGTGAGTGCACCGTTAAAAATACCAGCACCGCCAATTTTATCCCTTTCAATAAGAATTACCTTTTTGCGGAGATCAACAGCTCGCATTGCAGCGGCATAACCAGAAGGACCACCTCCAATAATACACAAATCGTACTTCTTCATCTAATGATTCACTTTAAATTCAGTATAATTCAACTGATTGATAGGTTGTTGAATACGAAATGTTCTTGGAAATTGTTCGTGAAAAAAGAGAATTAATAATAAGCGTGACAGGGCTTGTTTTTCTCTCTTTCGTCTCTGAGTCGAAGTTCTAGGATTACTTCGTGAGAATTATTACTGAATTCATGTAATTTTGAGAGAGTGTAGTCGTAAGAATATCCAATACCTAAACGCCATACATTAAATCCTATCATGGCAGCGACTGCGTCTTGAATTCTATATGTTCCCCCTAACCAAAACTTTTCGTCCCATACGTAACGAAGATTAAGATCCACACCAAGTGGAGAGCCAGAAGAATAAGTTATGTTAAAAGATGGTATAGCTACCCATAAACTTTGGCCATTTGGACCCGTTTTGAATTTCTTTCCAGCATTTAGGAAATAGTGCCTCCGCATTCTTGTTTGATCACTATTGCCTCCTGCGATACTTCTGATTCTGTTCTTTAGAACTTGCAAAGTGTTAAACCCAACGAAGTAATCTTTTGAATATGCAAGAATACCCACTTGCATATCAGGAAATATTAAGCTGGTAGTATGTTCTACAACTGGATCTGGATCTACCGCAAATCGTATACCGGCAGAATTAAACCTAAATTGATTTATGCCTCCCGCCAATCCTAAACTTACATTCGTTTTTCTTGTGAGGGCATAATGAAATGCATAGGCAAACATCATATGCTGGCTACCGTATGGGGCGTAATCTTCATTAACTACATGTAGTCCCATTCCGTGGTGAACTTTACGGGTTTTGGGTGCCGCAATGGGACTATGAAAGCTTCCGAAGAAAGTAGTGGGCTGCCCGGGTATACCAACCCATTGATATCTCTTACCTACTTGAACAACAGCTTTAGTTCTGCTTCCAGCTGCCGCAGGATTCAATAAGAAATCGTGAAGAGTATATTGCGTTCGGTGCAATAGTTGTTGACCCAACAATGAATCGGATAAAGAGATGCAAATCAGAATAAAGAAGATAGATTTAACTATATACATTATCTAATAATTATCACGGTTCCGGTGTATTTCTCAGACTCTTTAATATTTTGATCTAATACAAAATGGTACCAGTAAGTAGCTTCCGGTAAATCCTGACCAAGCCGTTTTCCATTAAACGCATTTTCCGGACTGTACCCAACTTGTTTGTATACTACCTGACCCCATCGATTATAGATTTTTAATTTATTTTCAGGGTAAGCTTCAATGTTATTTATTATCCATGTATCATTTATTCCGTCGTTATTTGGACTGAATGCGTTAGGGATATTATTAATCTGAGGATTTAATACTTCTACCGTTACGGATCTAACATCAGCACATTCACCGTAGGACATTATAACTATATAGTTTGTAGTTTCTTTTATTTCTGTTACCATAGGAGATGGGAATTCTGTAAGAGGTCCGTTAGGAGTTGACCACGCATAATCTGCATCTTCATGATAGAATGCGGTTAAACCGGAAGACCCTCCATAGCTCACAACAGTAGGCTCAGCATAGGCAACACTTGGGTCAAGTACATCATTCCCGACCACAACAGTTGATGTCGTAGCCGTACATCCATTCTCGTCGGTAACGGTTGCAGTCATAGAACTGCTTCCTGTAAGATCTATTGCTGGGTTAGTTGCTTGTCCATCCGACCATATATAGGTATATGTTCCAGGCCCCGTTCCTCCACTAA
>JABSPR010000258.1 GCA_013214975.1 Flavobacteriales bacterium | reverse complement strand
TATTAGCGGAAGATTTTGTTGATTGTATAATTTATCATGTTGATGTATTAAATCTCAATAACGAAACTGTAGGTATTGTGCCTTCAACATATCCAAACGATCCACTAGCGCATAGTAGATCAGAGCTTGGATGTACGCGCGTTTCTGACAAAGAAAGTGCAACATCAATTGAGTTAGTAAAGTATGCTAAGAATGTTGTAGAGGCCTTTCCAAAAACAGATCACGCAATATTCCATGTAGAGCTCTTTATTGAAAAGAACGGTGGAATAAAACTTTGTGAAATTGCCTGCCGACCAATTGGAGGTATTGTTTCAAAAGCAATTTCTAAGGCTTGTGGTGTTAATTATGAGAAAGAGTTGTTTTTGGCAATTGCCGGAGTGAATAGAAATCAAGAACTGGAAGAACAGTTTGCTAAACCCTATTCTACCTATAGCGGAAGTATGATTGTGTATCCCCAAAATGGACATCTAAAAGAGGCAAAGCTAGACAATCCACCTTTTGATTGGGTTATTGATTATCAATCAAGTGCAGTTGAAGGCAAACGTTATTTCGGAGGGAGTAAATCTGGAAGAGGATTGGTTGCCGCCAATGTTATTGGAGAGAATGAGGCAGAAGTAGAGCAGAGGTTTGAAATTTTGTCCAATTGGATAAATGAAAAATGCACCTGGAAATTTGTCGACCCTTCTTTAGTTTCTTTCGATGATATGGATGGTGTACTATTTATGGGAGGAGATTTTATTCCATCACGTGATGCTAAAATTCATTTACTAAATCACGGAATGCATTATGCTAGTGTTGTTTACGAAGGGATTAGAGTTTATAATGGGCGCATATTTATACTGGAAGAACATATTTCTAGACTTTACAAATCAGCAGAAATAATGGGAATGGAAATCCTAATTTCAGAATCGGATTTTATAAAGTACAGCAATCAACTTGTCGAAAAAAATCAATTAAAGAATGGTTACTTACGCCCTTTATTTTGGAGAGGAAGTGAGAAAATGGCAACTGCAGCCCCAAATAGTTCAGTGCATTTTGCAATTGCTTCTTGGGAAGTTCCAGAAAATCTTTACATGAACAAGACCGAGAGTTTTGGCATTAAAGTGCAAATATCAGATTGGATAAAACCATTGGCTGAGAGTTTTCCAATTAGAGCGAAATGTTCGGCTTTATATGCTGTTAACACCTTGGCAAAACATGAAGCTTTAGAAAATGGATTTGATGATGCCTTATTGTTGGATGTCAATGGAAACATTGGTGAACTGTCCAGTGCTAATATCTTTTTCGTTAAAGACAACCAAGTGTTTACACCACAAACTGATTTTATTCTAAACGGTATCACAAGACAATTTGTGATGGCTTGGTGCCGTGAAACTGGTTATCAGGTTACAGAAAAAAACATTCGTCCTGATGAAATGAAAGAATACGACTCTTGCTTTATCACTGGAACAGCAGTCGAAATAAAACCGATTTCAAGAATTGACAATATCGATTTTACTGAAAATACTTTAGTTCAAAACATTCAAGAAGCATACAAAGAACTTGCAATGAATCAGAATGCAGCACTAAACGAAGTGGTATGATGGAACTAAAAATTTCAATCCAATCATTATCAACCAAAGAAACTTTTCGAGTTTCAAGGGAAGTGCATGGAGATCATCCTATAGTTATAGTTTCACTCAGATCGAATGATATCATTGGGTTTGGTGAGGCAACAGAATTTAAGGTATATGATTCTACAGTTCCCCGTTTACTTGAAAGTTTTAAAAAAGCAGAAGAGTTTCTAAGAAATTATGAGTTCGAAACGCCTGAACAATTATGGAAAGATATTCATCCAGTTTTTAAAGACGATTCTTTCGGATTGGCTGCTATCGATATGGCTGCTTGGGACTTATACGGAAAGCAAAAAGGAAAAACTGTACATGAACTATTAGACATTTCGGTGAACGAGCCTGTGCACAGTTCTATTAGTATTTCTATGGGGGATCTGGATTTTCAAAT
>JABSPR010000257.1 GCA_013214975.1 Flavobacteriales bacterium | reverse complement strand
TAACCATACGTGCAGCATTTTCTGAACTTATAGCTTCCCATGTATTACCGTGTTTTGCTTTAAGTTTCTGTACGGTTTCCAATGCAGAAGCGTAGTTTGTTTGTGATGAATTTGCCATGATTTAATAGTTGAAATTTTAGTTAATTAATAATTGATTTGTTAATGTATTCGTATGTTTTGTTCGATAAGAACTTATCAAACTTTTCTGAAACGATATTTACGTGTTTTATTTAATAAAACGATATGCTGCTACCGCTCTTTCCGCTTTTGTAGCCATCGTATTATTTAATTGGAATATCTAATTTACCACAAAATCCATCTCTTCTAATAGAGAAGAACCTGTCATGGCATTAATCTTTTCTTCAAATTCAGTCGACGAAGTTAATGGAATTATTCCTAAATAATCTTCTCTTGCGAAATCTCTTTCTATCTGTATTTGTGCTTCCATCTTAAAATGGTTTTTATTGTTTAACTAAATATATTCCAGCAGGCATTCTGCCAACTTGAATACAAATGTAAACAACCTTTTTAAAAAAGCAAGCGAATATTCGCTAAAAGTGATGAATTCACTAAAATAATTAATTCGCTATAAAGCAATGCTTCGCAATTACTCCTGTATGTAGCGATAGGCCTCTAGTGTAAGGAAGTCCGTGAATTCGGGCTCCATTACCATTTTATCTAATATTTCTACAGCGAGGTCATATTTACCCGCTTTATAGGCATCTTCTCCGATTAATTGAATGAGCTGAGAAACCACTATATCGACGTTTTTTCGATACAACCCGATGGTAATATTTTGGCCGGTACTTAATCTTCCTTTGATGTTATGAATCCATTGCCAAATTTGGGTCCGTGCGATTTCTGCAGTTGCAGCATCTTCCATAAGGTTATAAATCGGCACACTTCCAGATCCACCTAGCCATGCTTCGATATACTGTATGGCAACATCTACGTTGTTTCTTAGCCCTTCTTCTGTTATCTCCCCTATTGGATCTTCCAATAAATCTCGGTTGGTAATTTTAACATCTTCACGTTTAACATCAATCTGATTGGCATCGGGCATAAACTCATCGAAGATTTCTCTAACCATAGGTATCATTCCTGGATGGGCTACCCAAGTGCCATCATGTCCATTATGCACTTCTCGCAGTTTATCTTCTCTTACTTTATCCATTGCTTTCGCATTGGCTTCCAAATCATTTTTAATTGGAATTTGAGCTGCCATACCACCCATGGCATGCACTCCACGTTTATGGCAGGTCTGAATAAGTAACATGGAATAAGACGCCATAAAATGGGATGTCATACCCACTTGGTGGCGATCTGGCAAGATAAACTCAGGCCACCTTCTATACTTTTTAATGTAGCTAAAGATATAATCCCATCTACCACAATTTAAACCGGCCGAATGCTCTCTTAATTCATATAAGATTTCGTCCATCTCAAAAGCCGCTAGTATTGTTTCTATTAGGACAGTGGCCTTAATGGTTCCTTGCTTTATACCCAACTGGTCTTGTGCAAATATGAAAACATCGTTCCATAAACGCGCCTCTTTATGATTCTCTAATTTTGGTAAATAGAAATACGGTCCTGTTCCATTATCGATAAGTTTTTGTGCATTGTGAAAGAAAAACAATCCAAAATCTAAAAGGGAAGCCGAAACTTGTTCTCCATTAATTAGCAAGTTCTTATCTGTCATATGCCAACCTCTTGGCCTAACCATTAATGTTGCTATCTCATCTTTTAACTTATAATGCCTACCGGTGTAACTTATAAACTCTAGGGTTCGATCTATTGCTTGGCGAAGGTTTATCTGACCAGAT
>JABSPR010000256.1 GCA_013214975.1 Flavobacteriales bacterium | reverse complement strand
TGATGCTGCATCTAAAGGAGCTACTAACTACCTTAATTTAGCCCGAGAAATTTTACAAAAAAACGAATTAACTCAGATTAATGAATCTGAGAAGATAATTTCTGTAGTTAATGAAGAATAAGAAACGAGCTCTTGGAAAAGGGCTGAGTGCATTACTAGACGATACAGGTGTAGATATGGTATCTGGCTATACTGGCAGGCCATCTAAATCAACAACAGGATCAACACAAAACATCCTTATCGTTAATATTGAGCCGAATCCGTTTCAGCCAAGAACTGAGTTTGATAAAGAGGCTCTAGACGAATTATCTGAAACAATAAAAGAATATGGTGTTATTCAGCCCATCACCCTTCGAAAAACCAACACCAACCAATACCAAATAATTTCAGGAGAAAGAAGATGGCGAGCCTCTCAACTAGCCGGACTTCAAGATATTCCAGCATACGTAAGAGTTGCAAATGACAGTGAAATGCTAGAGATGGCACTAGTTGAGAATATCCAACGACGAGACCTTAATTCAATTGAAATAGGAATTAGCTATCAACGCCTTATTGATGAATGTGAACTTACACATGAGGTACTAAGTCAAAAAGTTGGTAAAAATAGATCGACTATTACGAATTACTTACGTCTACTAAACCTACCTGCGGAAATCCAAAAAGGATTATTGAGTAACATCATATCTATGGGCCATGCCAGAACACTTTTAGGCATTGAAGAAGAAGATATTATGCTTGAAACGTATAGAGAGCTAGTGGCCGGTAAACTTTCCGTACGCTCTGTAGAGCAACTGGTAAAGGATAAGAAGCAAGCAAACAAGTTGGCAAAAATAGATTTATCTTCTGAAGATGTTAAAATAAGCGACGACTTAAAAGACAAGTTTAACACTAAGGTTATTCTTAAAAGAAGCGTCAACGGAAAAGGATCGATAGTTATTCATTTTAAATCGGATGAAGATTTAAATGACATAATTAACAAAATGGATATTTAATCCCTACCCCTGTCTAATCATTGGCATGCATAAGCATTTTTTAGTTTTATCAATTTTCCTCGCTATTGCGATTAACTCCTTAGGGCAAGATACGTTAACAAGTATTCCTGATTCTCTGGATATTAAAAAAGGAAAAAAACACCATCCCAAATTAGCAACTGTCATGTCGGCTATTATTCCTGGTTTAGGTCAGATCTATAACCGGAAATATTGGAAACCACCATTAATCTATGCAGGAGCATATGCGCTTATTCATTTTGCAAAGCTTAATAATGGCTTATATCAAGACTACAGAGCAGCACATTTTGCGGTTGCGAACGATACCACGTGTGATGCATCGATAGAATATCTCTGCAACCGCTATTCAGAAGCAATGTTGGAGGCAAGAAAAGACGATTACCGAAAAAAAAGAGATTTGAATTTTGTCTTACTAGCAGGTCTATACATCTTCAACGTAATCGACGCCACAGTTGATGCCCACCTTTTCTCATTCGACGTAAGCGATGATCTTAGTTTGAAATTTGACTGGCGTTATGATCCTTATTATGGTAATTCCGCTTTACGTCCCAGGCTGAATCTATCTTATAAATTGTAACTTCACGGCCTTAAAGCAATAGAATGAGAATCACACTAATCGGTCACGGGAAAACCGGAAAAAAAATTGAAGAAATTGGAATTCAAAGAGGGCATGAATTTCCTATAATAATCACATCTTCAAATTCAAATAGCATTACTACCGAAGAGTTAAGTAAATGCGACGTTGCCATCGATTTCAGCAGCCCAGAAATAGCTCTTGAAAATATAGACAAATGCTTTGAGGCAAACCTACCGATTGTAGTTGGAACAACAGGATGGCACGATAAATACGAAGATGTTAGAAATAAATGTTTAGATAAAAACCAAACTTTATTCTTTGCTTCAAACTTTAGTATTGGAGCAAACATTATGTTTAACATTAACGAAAAACTTGCTACTTTAATGAATCAACAAAATGGATATAATGTTGAAATGAGCGAGGTTCATCACATACATAAAAAAGATCATCCTAGCGGTACAGCGATTACAATTGCAAATGGTGTATTAGACAATTTTAACAGCAAGTCTAAATGGACATTGGAAGAAAACGGAAACCCAAACGAACTTATGATTCACTCTCGCAGAGAAGGTGATGTTAAAGGAATTCATGGTGTAAAATACATATCGGATGTGGATACTTTAGAGTTAATTCACAACGTTAGCGATAGAGCAGCTTTTGCTCTAGGCTCCGTAATTGCTGCAGAATGGGTATCAGAGAAAAAGGGTGTATTTGGAATGAAAGACTTACTTAATCAATAGGCATGTTTTTTAAGAAAAAAGGGAAAAAGAATATCAAGCCAAAAGGGCCGATTAGAGAATGGCTCGATGCTGTTGTATTTGCGGTAATTGCTGCTACTTTGATTAGGATGCTGTTAGTAGAAGCATTTACTATCCCTACTTCATCGATGGAAAAGTCGTTACTACGAGGAGACTATTTATTCGTGAGTAAACTACATTACGGACCGAAAACGCCAAACACGCCTCTCTCCTTTCCTTTCGCTCATCATACACTACCTGTTTTTAATACAAAATCGTATTTAGAATGGATCAATCTCCCATACTTTAGATTACCTGGATTTGCTGATATAGCAAATAACGATGTGGTTGTATTTAATTTCCCAGAGGGTGATACCGTAGCTACTTTCGATCCTAACTCGAGCTATTATGATCTTGTTTTAAATTATGGAAGAAGTGCTGTTTGGAATAATCCAGGTTCTGAGATTATAGTTAGACCGCCGGACAAAAGGGAAAATTACATCAAAAGATGTATTGCTATTCCAAATGACGAACTACAAATAATTAATGGTGTCGTTCATATTAATGGAGTAAAGGCAGAAGAGCCGGAAGACATGCAGTACAACTACTTCTTAAAAACGGATGGAAATGATTTTAACACTAAAATCTTAAGGAAACACGATATTACCGATCACAGAAGAATTAGCGACTATGGAGACCACCGAATGGCTCTTACTTCACAAACAAAATCGATTGTAGAAAAAATGACCATGGTTAAAGAAATGAGACGATGGTGTAAAAAAGAAAACGAAGGTAATCCTCGTGTATTTCCGAGAAACAACACTTATGGCTGGAATGAAGATAATTACGGCCCAATTACAATCCCTAAGGCTGGCATAACAGTTAATCTCACATTAGAAAATCTTCCAATATACGAACGCCTTATTGATCTTTATGAAGGCCATGATTTGAAGATTTCTGGAAACGCAGGATCTGTGCATTGGGGCACATGCATCGACAACAAGACAAAGTGTGAACAGGCGAACTCTTGAGACGATACGAGATGTTGTCCACAAGATCGTACCGTTAAAGATAT
>JABSPR010000255.1 GCA_013214975.1 Flavobacteriales bacterium | reverse complement strand
TAGATGGCAAGATCAGTTTAACTTGTCTCTTGATCCGGACACGGCCATGGAGTACCACGATGAAACTCTTCCCGCTGAAGGAGCTAAAGTTGCTCATTTCTGTTCGATGTGTGGACCACATTTTTGCTCTATGAAAATATCGCAAGAGGTGCGAGAATTCGCCGCGAAAAATGAAGTTTCTGCAGAAGAAGCAGTAGTGAAAGGGATGGAGGATAAAGCCAAGGAGTTCACGGATGAAGGAGGTGAAATTTATTTGAAACAATAAATGAGCGTTAAAGTTCTTTCTATCGCAGGATTTGATCCGAGCGGAGGGGCCGGTGTTTTGCAAGATGCAAAAACCTTTGAAGCGCACCAAATTAATGGGTATGCTGTCTCTACATCAATAACTTTTCAAAATGAGAGTGAGTTTGATGGTTTACATTGGATTAAAATTGAGGATATACTAAAGCAATTAGAATCTGTTCTTAAATCCACTTCAGTTGATGTTGTAAAGATTGGATTGATAGAAAATTTGGATGTATTGAATGCAGTAATTCCTGTGTTAATGAATAAGAATCCAGAGGTGAAAATTGTTTGGGATCCCATATTAAAAGCGACCGCAGGGTACCAATTTCATAGCACGTTTGAAACGATTAAATTGAAAAAAATATTAGATCAAATGTTTCTTGTTACGCCAAATCAAGACGAGAAAATTTATTTTCTTGAGCACATAGATTCGTGTTCTATTTTGGTAAAGGGTGAATTGGAGGATGATAAAGTTTTGAATAAATTATACATAGAAGGTCGAATCGTTGAATTTGAAACGGAGCGAGTTGCCAATAGAGAGAAGCATGGTACGGGATGCATCTTTTCAAGTTCATTAGTTGCAAGTTTATCTTTAGGAAAAGATATTGAGACTGCGAGCAGACTTGCTCAAAAGCATACATTGGATTACATGAAAAGCAGTGAAACATTATTAGGACTGCATAAAATGGAGAACGTACATGCCTAGATCAATTTCTGATTTTCAATATATCACTAATCAAGAAGAGCCAATTGAGCTTTTCGAAACGGTTACCGAATTGGTTGCCTTAGGGGTTGATTGGATACAGTTGCGAGCGAAAAACGCTTCAGAAGAGGAGCGAAGAGAAATGGCTTTTGAATTACGCTCGATTTGCACAATTCACAATGCTAAATTGATTATTAATGATGACGTACAACTTGCAAAGTTAGCTGGAGCTGATGGCGTTCATTTAGGAAAATTAGATATGGACCTTAAAGAGGCTAGGAGCATATTAGGAGACGGTTTTATTATTGGTGCCACGGCAAATACATATGAAGATGTGGTTCGGTTAGATCCATACGCAGATTATATTGGACTTGGGCCGTTAAGGAGGACAAAGACGAAAAAACAACTCAGTCCAATATTGGGATTTGAAGGGGTGCGATCCGTGATGAAGAATTATGCCATTGACGGATTGGAAACTCCTGTCGTTGTTGTTGGAGGCGTAACTTCGGAAGATATTGTAGACCTATTGAGATATAATATAAACGGCGTTGCGGTGTCTTCTTTTCTTGGCATGACGTCGGATAAGAAAAATGTTATTGAGGCATTTAAGTCGAGTTTATTTCAAGCAAACAAAACGAAAGAAAATGGAATCATTGAAAATAGCTGATCATAGTTTTGGTTCTAGACTTTTCACTGGAACCGGAAAATTTAGTTCAAGTAAATTAATGGAAGAGGCATTGTTGGCTTCTGGATCGGAACTGGTTACAGTGGCTCTAAGAAGAGTAGACGTGACAAAGAACAAGGATGAAATATTGGATAGACTCGCTCATCCTCAGTTTAAACTGTTACCTAATACTTCTGGTGTGAGGACTGCGAAAGAGGCAATATTCGCAGCCCAATTAGCACGAGAAGCTTTAGGCACGAACTGGCTGAAATTGGAAATTCATCCAGATCCAAAATACTTAATGCCTGATCCTATAGAGACGTTGATAGCAGCGGAGGAACTGACAAAATTGGGTTTTGTTGTTATGGCATACATCGGTGCAGACCCTGTTGTTTGTAAAAGGTTAGAAGATGTGGGAACAGCAGCTGTAATGCCATTAGGTTCACCGATTGGGAGCAATGGTGGTTTGCAAACTAGAGCGATGTTAGAAATTATTATTGATCAAAGTAATGTGCCTGTGGTTGTAGATGCGGGATTAGGTCTTCCTTCTCACGCTGCAGATGCAATGGAAATGGGTGCGGATGCGGTTCTGGTAAATACTGCGATTGCGGTGTCTAGCGATCCAGTAAACATGGGTATTGCTTTTGGTAAAGCGGTTGAAGCGGGAAGGATGGCATTCGAAGCAAAAAGTGGTTTAGTTTCGAGCAAGGCAGTTGCAAGTAGCCCGATGACAGATTTTTTAAATTAATGTAATGAGTTTCGATGCTGTAATAAATGCCAATCGTTGGGAGGATGTTAGTAATAGTATCTATGAAAAAGATGCAAGAGATGTCGAAAGAGCTCTCAGTTCTCCTCGAAGGGATTTGGAAGATTTTAAAGCTCTGATTTCTCCAGCTGCGGCCCCGTATTTAGAGGAAATGGTACAAATGAGTAGCGCCCTAACGAAGAAACGTTTTGGTAATACCGTGCAAATGTATATACCGCTTTACCTCTCTAACGAATGCAATAATATTTGTACTTACTGTGGGTTTAGTTTGAATAACCCAATTAAGAGAAAAACATTAAGCGATGAAGAAATTCTAAAAGAGGTCGCTGTTATTAAAGCAATGAAATTTGATCATGTTCTTATCGTGACAGGAGAATCATCCGATAAAGTAGGACTAGATTATATTAAGAATGCCATTAATATTATAAAATCACATTTTTCGAATGTAAGTATGGAGGTTCAGCCGATGGACCAAAATGAATACGAAGAATTGAAAGAATTAGGGCTGAATAGCGTTTATGTTTACCAAGAGACTTATCGTTCTGAAACATATAAAGAACATCATCCCAAAGGACGAAAGTCGAATTTTGAATATAGAATAGAGACACCAGAGCGGTTAGGGAATGCAAAGATTCATCGAATTGGATTAGGTGTTTTGTTAGGCCTTGAAGATTGGCGAGTAGATAGTTTTTTTACAGCTGCTCATCTCAGTTATTTGGAGAAAAAATTCTGGCAAACTAAATATTCGATATCCTTTCCACGGCTTAGGCCATGTAGTGGAGTAGATAACTTAAAATCGAATCTTTCTGACAAGGAATTGGCCCAATTGATAAGTGCTTTTAGAATCTTTAATGGAGAGGTAGAGCTTTCATTATCCACTCGAGAGGAAGAATCTTTCAGGAATAATTCAATGAAACTGGGAATCACATCTATTAGTGCTGGATCGAAAACTTCTCCTGGTGGTTATTCTAATGAAACGGAAGAGTTGGAGCAGTTTGAAATATCAGATGAAAGATCACCAGCTCGGTTTGCGAGTGAACTTATAGCGAAAGGTTATGAGCCTGTTTGGAAAGATTGGGATAGAGGATTAGTCTAGTTGAAAACGGGTTCTCCTAAGTCTTCGCAAAGTTTTCGAGCCTTAATGAATTCGTCAATTGGATCTCTGTCGTCCTGCCAGATTGCTCCAAGAAGGGCAACTCCTGAAAAGCCTAAAGCATGTGCTTTAGGGATATTATCACTAGAGACTCCCCCTAGAGCATACATCTTCTGTTTGGTTCTTTTCAAAGATGAAGTGAGGTTTCTGTCTGTAAAATCGCCCATGTGACCTTTTTTGGAAATACTATCAAAGACCGGGCTTAAGAAAATATAATGATATTTTTCCGTGTTGGTTAAAATACTAGATATACTGTGAAACGATGTGCTAATTGAAGACCGTGGATTGGAGTATCGTAGAAAAAGAAGTCTCCACCACTTCTTGAACTTATTACTTTTGTATCTGCGAGTTAAATGAATTCCTTTTATCTTGAATTTTTTTGCCAATTTATAGTGAGAATGCAGAATAACTTTTTCTAAGTGCTTTTCTGGGATTTGGTTTAAAAAGAACTCTAGTTTTTCGTCTGAAAAGTTTGGTTTTCTAATGTGAAAAGTTTCTAATCCGTTATTAAACAGTTTGTTAATTATTTGGATCTCTCCAGAGATATTGGTTGGACTAGAAACAACAATTATATCCACTTGTAGCTTTTTATTTTATTACTTACTTCGGAAATGAAATTAGGATTTTTTTCAGTGGCATTTCCTATTACTACTATATCAGCTCCAGCTAATAAGCAGTCTATAGCTTTGTCAGTAGAATTAATACCACCACCAACAATCAAAGGAATATATATTTCACTTCTAACAGCGGATACCATCTCCTTACTAATAACTCTTTGGGCTCCACTTCCACCATCCATGTAAATCATTTTCATGCCGAGCATTTCTCCTGCCAAAGCGGTGCACATGGCTATGTCGTCTTTGTCCCATGGTATAGGGTTTGTATTGCTGATATATGAAGCAGTTGTTGGTGAACCACTACTGATAAGCATATATCCTGTCGATATAATATCCAAATTTGTTTTTCTTAGATACGGCGCTGCGATTACATGATTACCTATTAATAATTCTGGATTTCTTCCAGAGATAAGAGAAAGTAATAAAATTGCATCTGCCTGACTATCTATCTGTAATGGGTTTCCTGGGAATAAAATTACAGGAATATTGGATTGGAGTTTTAATTGGGAAAGACACTTTTGTAGATTCCCTCCCGATAGTAAGCTACCTCCTATAAACAGGTAATCTACGTGAGAATTATTTGCAATATTGACGAGCTTCTCTATAGCAGAGTCATCAAGCTTATCTGGGTCTATTAGCACGGCTAATTGCTTTTTCCCCTTTATTTTCTTCTCGATTATTTGTTTGTAAACTTCTACCATAATACCCTTTCAGTACTTGCAATATTAAGTATTCATAACATAAACAAGCATGTATTCGTCATGTTTTTCATAGTGCAATTTATAACTTGTTTCGAATCCTTTCTTAGTGATTTTTGCGTATAATTCACCTTGGTTAAATACAGTAAAGGGGGGAATGTAAATGTCATTTTTAAAGCTTAATTCTTTCCTTCCATATACTTTATAAAGAGCTTCTTTTACTCCCCATGATATATGTAAATGTTCGATTCTATTCTGACCATCTATGGATAATAGCTCTTCACTAGATAGGAATTTGTTTTTAATAGATTCTATTTTATTGCTCATCAATTGAATATCAATTCCCGTTTCATCGGTATCGTTAATGATGATAGCGACATATTTGATTGAATGAGAAATTGAAATTTTATTATTACTACCATCAAGTGACGGCTTGTTAAAATTATCTCTTGTAATTCTAATGTCTGGTCCGCAAATAGATTTTAATAATAATCGAGTAGATAACCATTCTTTTTTTCTTTGATCACTGGAGAAGCTGAAAAATATTTTACTGTCTTCATTAGTTAAAATAATGCTTCCTTGAAGCTCGGTAACGGATTCTTCAATAATCCACATACCTACAGTAGTACCTTTATTTAGCTCTTTCTTAAGGAATATGCCCATGCTTATTTGTAGAGTGCGATAGTAAGACTTCAATTTACGAAGAAGATTTAGATTTTCTTGGTTTCAAAAAGCATAGTATGCAAATTTGTTCAATTCAATAATTTTCGTGAACTTGCAATGTTAACGGATTGAGATCTTTTGGATTAGATTCATATTTAGTAAAATTGACGATACATGACTAGACAGATATTCTTTCGAGTGAACATACTTATTCTAAGTATGTTATTAAGTGGATTGATTTCCTATTCTCAAGTGTTATTACCGGTAAAAATTGGGGATAAGTATGGTTATATCGATGAAAAAGGAGAAGTTTCTGTGAAAGCAGAATTTGAATTTGCTCAACAGTTTTCGGATGGACTAGCTGCAGTTAAAATAGAAGGTAAAAAAGGATTTATTGATAAGACCGGGAAGATTGTTATTTCTGCAGAATATGATAAAGTGGAAGATTTCAAAGAAGGACTTTCAGTAGTGAAAAAGAGTGGAATCTGGTCATATATTGATAAAATGGGGAAAATTGTTATTGAACCGGATTGTGAGAAAGCGTTTAGTTTTTCAAATGGTGTTGCTCGAATACAGAAAGCTGGAAAATGGGGCTATATAGATAAAACGGGAAAAGTTGTTGTGGAGGCAATCTATGATAATGCGCATGATTTTAAAGAAGAGTTAGGAAGCGTTGAAAAAGGGGATAAATGGGGATATATTAATCTGTCAGGTAAAGTGATAATTGATTTTAAATTCACAAACGCATTTGATTTTTCTTCATCTCATGAACTTGCTAATGTTGAGATTAATGGCAAATGGGGCTTTGTTTCTAAGTCTGGTGAAATAGTGATAAAGCCAGAATTTGATAAGGCATTTATATTCTGGGACGGTTTGGCTCTCGTTAGGGTGGGCGATTTCAAAACAGGTAAATATGGTTATGTTAATGAAGATGGTAAATATGCTGTAAACCCAAAATATTATGGAGCGCATCATTATGCTAATGGATTAGCTTGTGTAAAGAAAAGCAGTAATAAAACCGATAAATGGGGTTACATAGATAAGGAAGGGAAGTATGTGATTTTTCCTCAATTTGAGTATCCGGCAGAATTCAATGACGACGGATTTGCGAAGGTTAGAATTGGTGATAGAAAAACCGGTACTCAAGGTTATATCAATAAAAAAGGCAAGTTTATCTGGAAGGATAATCAATAGTCAAATAACTATTACAGAACATTTTCTTAGGCCTTGAGTATAAGCACGAGATATTACAAATAATTAAATTGAATAATATGAGCGACACTGCTGTGAATCAAAAAGAGAAGTATAAAGTAAAGGATATTTCGTTAGCTGAATGGGGTAGAAAAGAAATTACTATTGCTGAAGCGGAGATGCCGGGCTTAATGAGTTTAAGGAAAGAATTCGGAGATTCTAAGCCTTTGGCAGGAGCAAGAATTGCTGGATGTTTACACATGAC